>JAFAUR010000129.1 GCA_019243205.1 Acidobacteriaceae bacterium
CCCGCCTGGCTCAGGAGCAGAATAGGACGGCGTCCGACACGGTCGGAAATCTGCCCGAGAATCGGCCCGGCAATGAGCTGGAAAACCGCGTAGATCGAAACCAGCGCCCCAACAACAGTCGGTGAAGCGCCGAGGCGCTCCGAATAAAACGGAAGCAAAGGAAGGATGATGGTGAAACCGAGAACGTCGACTAGAACGATGAGAAAAATCGGCAGCAGCGGCGATGAGAATCGGCTGCGCGGGGTCGCCTCGGTGTCCTGCAGCTGCGGCGGACTCACAACCCAATTTTAGCGGCCAGGCCTCTAGCGCCACCGATCGTCGCTTGTGATTCTGTAAAAACTACCGGAAGGCATGCCAGTTTACGTTCTATAAACGTCTGAACAGTAAAGGTTTGCATTTTGGAAACGTCCGTGCTACACGCATAAAGAAGCCTATGAGAATCGATTTGTTGAAATTCGCAATGGTGATGGCAGTGCCGCTTGCGCTTCTCGCGCAAGAGCCGAATCCCACGCAATCGAAGAGTCAGTCTAACTCGCAGAATGGGCCAAATCCGATCTTTCGCGTCCAGGTCGTCTCGCGATCCATCCAGGCGATCAGCTACCGGCATCGCAGCGGTTGGACGAAGGTCGATTTTCAGGGCACGTCCCTAGCGCCGCAGGCGACAGGTACCGCTAAGGTAAACAGTCGGTTGGGCAACATGGAGATCCAACTCGATCTCAAGAAACTTCCTCCTGCTACGCAATTTGGTCCCGAATTCCTGACGTATGTATTGTGGGCGATCACTCCCGATGGCCACGCTTCAAATCTCGGCGAAGTCGTCCTGAGTTCGGACGGCAGTTATAAGAACACCCTCACAACCAGCCTGCAATCGTTCGGCCTTATCATTACGGCGGAGCCTTATTACGCGGTTCGCCAGCCGAGCGACGTTGTCGTCATGGAAAACGTCATCCGGCAGGACACGCTCGGCAAGTACGAAGTGATCAACGCCAATTACCAATTGCTGCAACGCGGCGAGTACACCTATCAGGTTCCCGCGTCACAGCAGAAGTCTGTTGTTTTGAACTCTGGCAAGAAGAGTCCCCTTGCGGTCTACGAGGCAATGAACGCAGTTCAGATCGCCCGTTACGCGAAGGCTGACGAGTACGCTGGCGATATCTTCCAGGAAGCCGAAAAATTGCTCCAGCAGGCGCAGGATTACCGCGATCGGAAACAGTGGAGCCCAGCCACGATGACCGCCAGGGAAGCAGTGCAAAAGTCTGAGGACGCCCGCATCGTTTCTCTCCGGAAACAGCGTGATCTCGCTCTGCAAAAGGAGCGGGAGGAAGCCGCTGCGCGGCAAGCTGCTGCAGACCAGGCAGCTCTAGTCGCGAAACAGCAGGCGGATGCGGAGGCTGAACGGCGGCGCGAGGCACAGCAACAAGCTCTCCTTGAAGCTCAGCAGCGTGACGCAGCCGAGAAAGCAAAAGCGGAAGCTGACGCCGCTCGCGCCCAGGCTCAGCAGGCGGCCACGGAAGCAGATCGCCTCCGGCAACAGGCCGAAAACGACAAGAACCAGCTGCGCCAGCAATTACTGCAACAGTTCAATTCCGTGTTGCCCACAACGGAAACCCCGCGGGGCCTCGTTGTCAATATGCAAGACGTTCTGTTTGACACCGGGAAATACACACTGAAGGATCCCGCCAAGCTGGCTCTCGCCAAACTGTCGGGAATTATCCTTTCGCACCCGGGTCTCAACTTGCAGGTCGAGGGATACACGGACAGTACCGGCGGCGATGCTTTCAACCAGAAGCTTTCCGAGCAGCGCGCCGACACCGTGCGGGACTTCCTCCTCGACCAGGGACTTAACGCCCAAAACATGACTGCGGTCGGATACGGAAAGCAGTTTCCAGTCGCATCGAACGACACCGCAGCGGGCCGCAAACTGAATCGGCGCGTCGAACTTGTTGTCTCCGGCGAAGTCATCGGCGTGAAGATCGGAACGCCGCCGACGGCCGATAATCAGCCTTCGGTCAGCCCCACTCCGCAAAATCCGCGCTAATCGCTGGCTCTCTTTACCAACAGGACCGTAAAGTCGTCGGCGAAAGAGGGAGATCCGCACCACTGGCGCACATACTGCGCGAGTTCGGTGATGATCTCCGAGCACCGGTGGGAACGCCGCAATTGCAGGAATTGGGCAAGGCCGTTCTCGCCCAATTCTTCGTCTTTCCGGTTGCGCGCCTCCGTCACGCCGTCACTGAAAAGTGCAAGTAAATCTCCTGGCGCGAGACTTACCTGGGAAAGGTTGTAAGAAACGGAGGGAAATAAACCCATGATGAGGCCGCTTCCCGGTAAATGCTCTACTCTGCCGTCCGCACGAATCAGAATAGGCGGGTTGTGGCCTGCGTTGGTGTACTGTAACTCGCCCGTCCTGGTGTTTAGGACTGCATAGAAAAAAGTGATGAATTTCCCTAACGGGCAACGCTCAGCCAGATTCCGGTTCAGCACAGTCACTGCCGCTGCCGGATCCGGCTTCGTTTCGATCAGCATCTGCACGCGCGCTTGCAGGTTCGACATCATCAGCGCGGCGGGCAGTCCCTTTCCGGAAACATCTCCCACTAACAGCGCGACCTGCTCTTCGCTGTAGGGCAAGAAGTCGTAGTAATCGCCGCCCACGGTCTGGCACGGAAGGTTGTACCCCGCCATGTCGAAGTTCGCATAAATGGGCGCTTCCGGCGGCAACAGGCTTCGCTGAATCTCGCTTGCCTGCGCGAGTTGCGACGCCATCAATTGTTCGTTCTGCTCGATGGTGACCAGGCGCGCGTGTTCGATGCGAATGGCCGCCACATTTGCCATCACGGTCAACAGGTCGACGTCTTCCTGAGAGAACGACCGGATGAACGCGCCGTTATCGATGTAGATGAGACCGATGACGCGATCTCCGGTCTGCAGCGGAACAGCCATCATGCTGCGCACACGGTGCAACACGATACTTTTCTGCTGGCGCAGAGCATCATCCAACTGGGCATCAGTTATTACCAGCGAGCATTTTTCACGCAGCACGCGATCCCGCACCGCGCCGCTGATCTCAAAACCTTCGCCCCGGCTTGCACGCACCACTAATTCGCCGTCATCTTCGAGCGTCAGAATGACTCCGCGCTTTGCCTCCATTGCGGTCAGCGCGAGATTCAGAATCACGTTGAACAGCTCGTCGAGCGGTTGGTGCCCTGCGAGTTCCTGCCCCGCCTGAATCAGCGCGCGCACGACACGAGCCGTACTCAGGGTCAAATCGCCAACCGATTGACTCGGTTTGACCGTTTTCCCCAGGACCTTCTCGAGGCTGGTGACAATCGTGGCTTCACGCGGACTGCCTTCGAGTTCACGCGGCACAAACGAAACCACGCTGTTAGGGCTCGAAGCCGAGTCCCGCACTTCGATCGTCAGGTGCCCGGCCAGAATGCGGTCGCCCGGCTTGATCCGGTGTGGTTCATCGCGCAATGTCTCCGCATTCAGGAGCGTGCCGTTACGGCTCTTCCGATCCCGTGCGGACCAGAAGTTCTTTACCTTCTCAAAAGTGAGGTGGTAGCGAGAAAGCCAGGGGTCGTCGGGAAAGGCCAGAGTGTTGTCGGCTGCCCGGCCGATCGAAAAGGAATCGTCACGCAACTCCACCACACTTGAGAAACCGTCCGGACCCGAAATCAGCAGCTCCATCGCGATGCAGTCTAACTTAACATCGCTGGGGCGAGATCAGGATGGCAGATGTGGGAGCTGCCGGCCGGCGGGGTTGCCGGTGATAAGCCGCGCGCCGCGGTTGTAAGTGAGGTACAAAAATCCCCACTGAATAAAAATCAGGAATCTGTTCTGGAACTCAACGATATACAGCAGGTGGATGAAAACCCAAACCAGCCAAGCGAGGACGCCATCCAGATGGAATCCGAAAATATTCGCGATCGCAGCGCCGCGCCCGATGACCGCGAGGTCGCCTTTGTTGAAATACTTGAACGGCTTTTCGTCTTTATGTCCCGCCATCCGGTTCATGATGGTTTTCGCGGCGTACGCTCCACTTTGCATAGCTACCTGCGCAACGCCCGGTAGAGCCTTGCCATCGGACTGAGTGGCCAGCGCAAGATCTCCGACGATGAAGATGTCCGGATAACCAGGAAGCGTCATGTTCGGCTGCACCTTGATGCGCCCAGATCGGTCCGTTTCGGCGTCGGTACGTTGGGCGAGTTTCTTTCCGAATTCGGAAGCGCTCACGCCAGCGGCCCAGATTACGGTGTAGGATTCAATGCGCGAGGTCGCGCCCGTGCTGGCGCTTTTGATCTCTACGCCATTGGCATCTACTCCGGTCACCATGAATCCCATGCGCACCTGTGCGCACAATTTCAACAGTTCGTTTTCGGCCTTTGTTGAGAGGTCTGGAGGGTAAGTCGGCAAGACGCGCTGGCCACCGTCCACTATGATGATCCGCGCTTCTTCCGGGCGGATGGAACGAAATTCATTCCGCAGTGTATGATTCGCGATCTCGCCCAACGCGCCGGCGAGTTCCACACCGGTTGCGCCCGCGCCTACGATAACAAATGTTAGCCACTTTGTTCTTTCGGCCGGATCTGTCGTTCTCTCGGCCGCTTCAAAGGCAATCAGAATTTTGTGCCGGATATCGGTCGCCTCTTCGATGCTTTTCAAGCTGGGAGCCCACTGTCGCCACTCATCATGGCCGAAGTATGCGCTTTGAGTTCCGCACGCGACAATCAAGGAGTCGTAAGGAAGCTGGTCGCCATCCTCGATGATCACTTCTTTTCGAGCGGGATCGATGTCAACGGCTTCGCCCATCAGCACTCGCGTGTTTCGCTGATGCTCCAGGACCCCGCGCAGAGGCGCGGCAATCTCGCCGGGCGATAGCGAGCCGGTAGCGACTTGATAGAGCAGCGGTTGAAAGAGGTGAAAGTTGCGCCGGTCTAAGAGTGTGACGTCAGCATCCGCGTGGCGCAGCGCCTTTGCGGCGTAAAGACCGCCGAAGCCGCCTCCGAGAATCAGAATCCGATGTTTGCCGGCGTTAGTCATGTATTTGGGACCCGAGTAGGGTCATCTGTTCAAACTGACCAATCTGTCGTTGCGCAAACTGAGATGTCGCCGGCCGCCAGTTCCTGACCCAAGCAAGGCATCTCGCGCCACTGATTGTCGCTGCTAGTTGGATGCAGTCAGCCAGAGATTTTATGCTTCCGTTCCGTTTCGCGAAATAGGCTCTCAGTTCGGCCTTGAAGGCGGATCATGAAGGAAATTATCGGTCAAAGAGGTTTCTGAAGAGCTGCGAACTGAGTACATCTCGCGAAAGACTTGCGATTCGCCGGAGTGGTCGAAATGCGATAATCTAGCCCCCGATGGCGACAGCGACCGGTGTTGGCGGACAGCGTTGGTTGGTCCGCCCTTCATTTTTGCGCCAGCCAACCGTCGCGTACAGCATTCTGGCACTATGCGCAGGGATTGCAGTAATTCAGCATTTCTGGTTCATGTCATCTAACTCTGCAACCTTCGATGAGTTGGTGCACGTGGAATCCGGGTACCGTTATTGGCAATGTGGCGATTATGGGGTCAGCCCCGAGAATCCTCCCCTTGCAAAGCTTGTGGCGGCATTTCCTGTGCGTCACTGGAAACTCGGCGGTTTTGCTGGTCCGTGTGGATCGCAAGTGACGCCATCACGTGGCCCGGATTCTCAGGTCGCCATTGGTTGGCTGATGTCGCCAAGTGGGCCGACACTCCTTTGGAGCGCGCGTGCGGCAATGGTTTTATTCTCGCTGGCATTGCTTGCGATTACTTTCTTTTCAGCTCGGTCCCTTTTCGGTTTGCGAGCGGCGGCCATAGCCGCTATTTTGGTTGTGTTTGAGCCAACTTTGATCGCGCACGGGTCGCTAGCGACCATCGATGTCGCTGCTGCCACCTGCGCAATGGCGGCCGTCTGGGCTGCATATGAGTTTGCGGTAAAGCCTACGCCAGCGAGCGTACTGTTTCTAGGCGTCGCGATTGGTCTGGCTCTGGATTCCAAGTTCCTCGCCTTGACCATACCCTGGTTTGCTCTGTTGATCGCGTTGTTGCCGGAGTTGATCGGCAAGTTGAACTGGCGTGGACTCCTGTACCGGTTAGCGGGATGGACGGCCGCCTGCGTGATCTCATGGACCGTAATCTGGGCCGCATACGGATTTCGCTACTCGGCACTGCCCCATGCAACGAAGCCAAGCTATGATTACAGTCGGATTTTCGCTTCAGCAGATCTGGCACATACCTTCTGGCCAAAGTTTTGCTGGTTCCTGGCAAACCATCGCTTACTGCCGGAAGCTTACATTGCAGGACTTGCCACATTAAAGAGCTTCGATGCCAGTGCTGCCTATTTTTTCGGCAGTGTTTATCCGGAAGGCGTCTGGTATTACTATCCGATCGCTCTTCTCATCAAGCTCACTGTTCCTGTGATTCTGCTGGCTCTCATTGCCGTTGCAAGCCGTGAGCTCTGGCAACGGAACAGATTGGCCATGTTGACGCTTCTAATCGCTGTGATCACGTGCTTGGCGCCGGTCATGGCGGGTCGAGTCAATATGGGGGTTCGGCACGTTCTTCCAATTTTTCCCGTGTTGGTGGTCCTAGCCGCTGCGGGATGGCTGACCCTGCTAGGCAAATCGCATATGCGGACGATCGTTGCCGTCGCTCTGATTGCGTTTCACGTGGTATCGTCTTTGCGGTCGGCGCCACGGCAACTCTCGTATGCCAACGAGTTGGCCGGCGGCCCCACGCATCTATACAAATACCTTGACGATTCGAATCTTGATTGGGGCCAGTCGGCCGACGCAATCGATTTATATGTCCATTCGCACTCCGGCACATGTGCGATTGCGTGGTTTGCTCCGCATCGATCCAACCCACCGTGTCTGAACCTGCCCA
>JAFAUR010000181.1 GCA_019243205.1 Acidobacteriaceae bacterium
AGATCGGACTTCGGCGGCGCCTCCTGGATAGCTTTCACTTCTATCTATTTATGGCGCCATCACAGATAGAAGTGCAATCTATCGGTTGGAGCGCCCGAATAGGCACGATTATCCGGGTTGGACACTGACTTTCGTATCATTCCCAAAGTTCCGCGTAGTCACAAAGGGAGGAGGAACGTAGTCGCTCGGGTCCAGACGGATTAGCATATGGTGGACCGTAACACGCGATCTATGCGGCTGAATTGCGTCCAGTTTCCGGTTTTCCCGTTGTTCGGGAGTGCTCCGGACAAAGCACATCAGCAAAGTGAGACTAGGGTACGGCCAAAGCGATGCGACGGAGCGTACGGAACTAGCGGCGCATTCGGCGCTGACGCGATGCTAAGGAACTTTCCGCGAAAGCGCTCGTATGATTTAGGAATGCAAAGACAACTGCCCGAAAACAGAGTGCGTGGACTTACCTTGCGGCAAGCGGCGCTGGTAGCCGGGCTGTGTTACCTGCTCAATCCGGTGACATTCGCCGAGTACTACGCAATGCCGCGTTTAGTCGTCAACGACCCGGCCCTGACCCTTGCAAACCTGCAGGCGCACCAGCATCTCTACAGCGCGTCCGTGCTGGCATACTTCGTTCAACTGCTGGGGGACGTTGTCATGGCATGGGCCATGTATGTGCTTCTCGCGCCGGTGAATCGAGCTCTGTCTCTGCTGGCATCGTGGTTGCAACTGGTGTACGCCGCCATGTCCTTGGCTGCTGTGGGAAATCTGGCCCTCGTCTACAGGTTACTTTTTGCAAAAGATTACACGGGTCTGTTCCCATCCCAGGCTTTAGCGCCACAGGTGCGGATGCTGATCGGAGGATTTCGTACAAGTTGGAGTCTTGGCCTGGTTGTGTTTGGAATACATCTCGTAGTTGTGGGTTTGCTGTTCGCGCGGTCCACCTATCTGCCTCGATGGCTTGGTTGGGTGCTCATGGCAGACGGCAGTGCATGGGTAATCGACCGCCTGACCGAGTACGCAGTCCCGAATGCGGCATTTCAGTTTTTGAATATCTTCTATGTCGGCGAGGTTCTACTGATGGTCTGGCTGCTCGGCTGGGGGTCGAGGCTGAGACAAGCGAACATCAACCTGCCTACTCTTCAAGAAGTAGGCTGACCCAATACGCAGGATTGGTCGTGGTCGCACCAATATGCATTTCGACCTGATCTTGTTCTAAGCAGTTCGTCGGGTACTCGGGACAACAACTGCACGTACATAGGACGCATGTAGTCGCCACGTGTAGAGAAATTCTCAATGCTCAATTCGGGGATCGGGATTAGCAAATGCTGGGCCGTCACGGGTGATCGATCTCACTTTCCGTGTAATCCGGCGTTCGGGAGGCGGGTTGTTGCGATAGCGGATCGATAGACTGGCATAATCCCAAGAATTCGAAGACAAGTCTGAGGAAGTTGACCCGGGGCACAACACGGTACCGAAGAGCCTGAAGGCGGCATCCCGCGCGAGAGTCACAAGTTAAGGGGAGAACGTATGAACTCGACCAAGGAGACGGCGAGGATAGCGGGCGTACTGTATCTAGCGAACGCGGTGACTGGCTTTTTCGGCATAATCTACGTACCCAGCCGACTGATCGTATCCGGTAACGCGGCTGCGACGGCCAACAACATCCTCGCTTCGGAGGGGCTTTTCCGCCTTGGCATCGTCTCCGAACTGATTTGCGCGGCCGAATTCATCTACTTGGTCTGGGTTCTTTACCGCTTACTTCGCGGCGTGAGCGGGACGCATGCTGCGCTGATGATGATCTGGGGTCTGGCCTTCATTCCGGTAATGGCCGTGAATGTGCTAAGCGAGATCGCTGCCCTGACACTCTTTCGCGGTGCGGATTTCTTGTCCGTGATCGACCAAGCGCACCGCGGCTCGCTGGCCATGTTGTTCCTCGATTTGCATCGTTACGGATACGTCGTCGGTTGGATCTTTGGCCCCTGGCTTTTCCATCTCGGTGTTCTTATATATAGATCGGGTTTCCTTCCCCGCATCATAGGCGTGCTCCTGATCGCTGCAGGTTTCGGCTACTTAGCGGAGAGTATTGCCCCGCTGCTTCTGCCAAGTTACGCGAATGCAGTTGACCGATTCGCGAGCATCCCGCTAATGTTAGGCGAACCAGCTTTTATCTTGTGGCTTTTGATTGTCGGCGCAAGGGAATCAGCGATTGGAAGCTGCAGCACAAAATAAGCCGAGCTTCTGGCGTTGGAGTCACATTCGATCGATCTCCAGCGAATAGTCGGAGACTCGGAAACTCAGGAGAGAACAACATAGATCCGCTGTGGTCACAAAGAGTAGAGGAACGCAGTCGCTCGGGTCCAGACGGATTAGCATATGGTAGGCCGTTTTTCGCGATCTAAGCAGCGGATGGACGCTCAATTTCCGGATGGCGCGTCATTGGCCCGGAAAAGGCAACGATGGGAAAAACTACTCTACACAGCGCGACTTATGTGGATCCAACAGGCCGAGGAGCGAGTCCATCCCAGCGGCTTTTCATTGCCGAAAAGCAGACATGTTTCACGGGATGCGGATTTACTCATCTTTCGTTGCTTGGCGATAACCAACTTCCAGGCGTCTGCTGGTCGGTGGTCATTCATTCGGAACGGGCCAAACAGCGTCGCCCCGCCTGATGTCTTCCATTTTCGTCATCGTTTCTTACCCCCGAAAAAGGGCTTCGCGGCCGCCTGCTTCATCCACGAGGCTACTTGGTGCTCGTCGAGATCGTCCACGGATGTCAGCTCGACGCCTCGTGTGGACTTGCCCATCCCAATCGGTGTCACAGGCGGTTCAGGCTTGATCTCCGTGCCGCGTATGAACATCAGTTTCACGTGACCGATGAAACCACCGGACGAGAAGCACCAGCCTCCGCCGACACCGTAGTACGCCATCCCCCACTTCACTGCACGTTGAAGGTCCGGCAACGTAATGGCAGCCAGAGCATCGACACGTTCGGCGATACTGCGCTGCGGCTGCGGCAAGCTGGCGATATAGTCGAATACGGGCTTGTCGCCTTCGGTGGCCTTCGCGGCGCTTGCCTTACCGGTCATGGCGGCCAGCAGCTTTGTGCCGGTTTCGCGTTGAGCCTCCGGCTTGACTGGAGGCTTTTTCATGATCTCACCAAAGTAGCGAGCAGGATATC
>JAFAUR010000719.1 GCA_019243205.1 Acidobacteriaceae bacterium
GAGAGGCGCACGCCGATAGCCCAACTCCCTCATCAGTTCGTAGATGTCCCGCGCCATGGTGTGTTTGTCGTATCCGCTCGCTGGCTTCTCGGTTTCGCCGTACCCGCTGAAAAAAAACGCAATCACCGGAAGTTGTGCGCCAGTTCCGGAATCTGATGCCGCCACGCGTACCATGTCTCCGGGAAGCCATGGAGGAGAAATACTGGAGGCCCGTCCCCCGGCTTCCACGAAGTGCATCTTGATTCCGTTGACAGACTTGGTGTGATAAACCAGCACACTCCGTAGACCCACTCACTCCTGTTTTCCGCAACCAAGACTTTCATTTCATTCGCTTCCGCAGGGATATGCTAGTCGGGCATGGGCGCTATGAAGAGATTAGTTTCTGTTTTCCTGCTGCCGGCTCTGCTTGCCATCGGGCAGACTCAGCAGACCGTTCCAACGCTGAAGAGTATCTTGCTGGAGCAGCTGCGAACGACCCACAACAAGAAAGGGACGTGGTTTGTTCCTCTGAGCGTCGCATTGGCCGGGCTCACCGCGGAACAAGCCAAGTGGAAAGACCGCAGTGGAAACCATTCGGTTATGGAATTGACCGAGCACCTTCTTTTTTGGGACGAGCGCAATCTGACGAAATTCAAGGGCGGCCAATCTCCGCGCTTTGACGGCAACAACGATGAGACGTTCGAGACTTCGGTCACTTGGGATGCGACCGTACAGAAACTCGACTCAGTTTTGACGGATTGGGAGAAATCGATCGAAGCAGCCGATGACCAGAAATTGAACAAATGGTATCCCACGATCGCGAATATCGGCGCCCACAACGCATATCATCTCGGGCAGATTGTCTATATTCTCAAGCTGCACGGTTCGTGGAATCCTGAGAACGGTGTGCACTGATTATCAGCCGGCGGGGTACGAAATGGAAAAACAGAAGCAAGGTACACGTGAAGAGCAGATCCGGCAGGCGGAACTGATTCTGAAGCTCTACGAGCTACGGCGAGAGACGGTGATGCGCGAAGCGCGATCGTATGTGGGCGGAGAGTTCATGCCTCGATCTGCGGCAGAACTCGTCGAAGTCGTCAGTGGCGGGGGCAGGGAAAGCCGTTTTGTTCTCCAGGTCTATGGCTATTGGGACATGGTTGCGGCCTTTGTATCGAATGGTGCGCTTGAGGCGGAACTTGTTTACGACACCTGCCAGGAGATGTATTTCCAGTACGCGAAAATCCAGCCATACCTCAAAGAATTCAGAGAGAGAATGAATTTGCCTGAGTGGCTGATCAGTATTGAGCGTGTGGTCGAAGGCTCGGAAGCAGGCCGCCGGCGACTCGAAACGATGCAGAGAAGTCTTTCCGCCCTGATCGAAGCGCGTCAGGCCACTCACACCGCTGAACGCGCCCAGTAGTCCCTGAAAGTCCTAGTTCTTTCAAGTCCTGTCTCTCGGAAGATGAGCTTTGCGAGTTTCGCTTCAACGACCGCGGAACCTCTGCAACATCTGATGTTCGCTCCAGAAGATCATCTAGTGGTATATTCAAAACCATGCCCAAGCGCCAATCACCCATTCAGAGCGAGATGCTGCAGGGAACTCTCGACATGATGGTTCTTAAGATCCTGCTTCTCGGGCCGGCGCACGGTCACACGATTGCCCATGCGATTGAGCACGGATCGGATGATGTGTTGCAGGTAGAGCATGGCTCGTTGTACCCCGCCTTGCATCGGCTTGAGGACCGTGGCTGGGTGGCATCTTTCTGGGGAACATCCGAGAATAATCGGCGCGCGAAGTACTATCGCCTGACGCCGCTAGGTCGAAATCAATTGACGGCACAAACGAAGCGATGGGAGCAGTTGGTGCGGGCGATCGGCCGGGTTCTGAGACCGGCGGAGGATTGACCTTATGCCTTGGTCGCGCTTTTTCCGCAGAGCGCATTGGGATCGAGAACGCCTCGACGAACTCGAGTCATATCTGCAAATCGAGACCGACGAAAACGTAGCGCGCGGCATGCCTTACAACGATGCTCTCGCCGCGGCTCAGCACAAGCTTGGCAACAGGACGCGCATTCGCGAGGAGATCTATGACATGAACACCGTCGTCTTCCTGGAGACAATGGCGCGCGACGCCCGGTACGGCCTTCGTAGACTCCAGCAGAATCCGATGTTCACCGCCATTGCATTACTTACGCTGGTAATTGGAATCGGTGCAAACACGGCGGTTTTCTGCGTTGTAAACAGCATTCTTCTCAGGCCGCTGTCTTATCCGGATCCGGACCGGCTCGTCGCGCTCCGGCAATTAGCGCCGGGCGCTACGGGGCTCGCGAGCTTCGCCGATGGGCTGCTTCTATCGCCTGCGATGTACTTCACGTATGCCGAACATAACCGTACCTTTCGGTCCATGGGAGTCTGGACAACCGGCACCGCAAACGTGACCGGCGTAGCGGAGCCGGAACAGGTCCGGGTTGCTTTCGTCAGCGACGGTGTACTTCAGACGTTAGCCGTTTCGCCAGCCCTTGGCCGCTGGCTTTCGCCGGGCGATCAATTGCCTCAGGGCGCCAAGACCGCAATGCTCAGTTATGGGTATTGGCAGCGTCGTTTCGGGGGTGATCCCGCGGTGATCGGC
>JAFAUR010000443.1 GCA_019243205.1 Acidobacteriaceae bacterium
CCTGAGAACCGGCGTCTGTTCATCGGATGCAGGGGCGGTACTCTGGCGATTGTCGATGCGGATGCAGGTACGGTGATTAAAACGGCGCCAATTGGACAGCACGTGGACTCCACCATCTTTGACGCTCGTAACCGGCTGATCTTTTCCTCCACAGGAGACGGCTTCATCACGATTCTTCATCAAGATTCTCCAGATGTTTACAGTGTCATGGACACCGTAAAAACAATGCGCGGAGCGAAGACTATGGCACTCGATCCGAAAACAGGCAAACTCTATTTACCGACAGCGAAAAACCTTCCTCCGGGACTGACGGGTCCTCCGAAACCGTCGAAGAAGTCCGGACCCTTTGTCGTACTCGCGTTGGAGAAGTAGAGCCTCTGGAGAGAAACAGTTGAACAGGTAATGTGCGATGTCGATCAAGTTATACCTGCCCATCACAGTCGTATGTCTGGCAGCCCTCGTCGCCTGCTCTGGCAAGCAGGACACCAAAGCTGCCAAAACCAATGCTGCCGAAAGTGAGCCGGCTACCCCGGTCCAAGTGGAAGCGGCAAAGAAGGAGGGAATTCAGCGGATCATTACTGCCGAAGCGGTCTTGTACCCGTTGAAACAGGCGACCATCGTTCCGAAGATCAGCGCGCCGGTTCAGAAATTTCTCGTGAACCGAGGTGATCGGGTTCATGAGGGACAACTCTTGGCGGTTTTGGAAAGCCGGGACCTCGTTGCAGCCGCAGAGGAAAGCAAGAGCCTCTACGAACAGGCAGAAGCCACTTACGAAACCACCACGGAGGCAACGATGCTGGAAGATCTGACCAAAGCGCAAGCCGATGTCGAATCGGCTCGCGAGGGACTCGATAGTGCCAAGAGAGTTTATGACAGCCGGCTGGCGTTGCTGCACGAAGGAGCATTGGCGCAGAAGCTAGTAGAGGACGCTAAGGTCGCTCTCGTCCAGGCACAAAGCCAATACACGACTGCCCAACAGCATCTGAAAGCGTTGCAGACCGTGAGTCAGTTGGAACAACGGAAAGCCGCGCAAGCCCAGATGCAGGCGGCGAAGGCCCATTACAATTCCGCAGCGGTTCAGGCGCTTTACGCTGAAATACGCAGCCCGATCAAGGGTGTTGTGGCGGACCGGCCGTTGAACCTTGGTGAAATGGCCAGCAGTGGTTCTCCCCTGTTCTCGATTATCGACACCTCCCGTGTTATCGCTCGTGCCAACCTCCCTGTGCAAGAAGCGGTCGCTATCCGAGTCGCCGACAAGGCCAAAATTACAGGGCCAGGGGTAGAAGTGACAGGCAAAGTCACCGTCGTGAGCCCTTCCGTTGATCCGAGTAGCACGACCGTTGGGGTTTGGGTGGAAGCCCCCGATCCAAAGGGCTGCCTGAAATTGGGTACAACCGCCACCGTGTCAATCGATGCGGGGAGCATTAGTAATGCTGTCGTTGTCCCCGCCGCTGCCATTCTCTCTTCCGACGAGGGCGGCGAGAAAGTCATGCTCGCCGGCTCGGATGGGCTTGCGCACGAAAGTAAAGTCAAGCTCGGCATACGGTCCGGCGACCAGGTTCAGATTCTCAACGGGGTCAATCCCGGCGACCAGGTAATTACCCAAGGCGCGCTTGGCCTCGACGACAAGGCGAAGATTCGTGTTGTCAAAGCTGAGGACAACGCGACAGATGAGGCGGGAAAGCATGAATAGCGCTACATCGGTTCAAGATCGCCTGGCAACCAGCGAGCAGACCGATCACTGGACTGCCCGGCATCTGAAATCCATCGTCTTCGTGATTGCCTCTTTGGCGGCCTTCGGCGTCTACCTGGCGCGACAGATCCCCGTGGCCGTTTTTCCGCAAACAAACTTTCCCCGCATTGTCATCGGCGTCGATAACGGAGTTATGCCGATCGATCAAATGCAGGTTACGGTGACGAGGCCGCTGGAGGAAGTCCTCAATTCCGTCCCTGGGCTCGAGCGGGTGCTGTCCATTACCAGCCGAGGCTCAGCCGAGATCGATCTCTTTTTTAACTGGAAGGTCGATATGTTCCAGACGCTGCAGTCCGTGAATGCTGCTGTGGCGCGGGTTCAATCGACGCTTCCCGCCACGGCGAATGTGACGACCAATCGCCTGACCTTTGCGGCCTTCCCGATTATGGGATTCAGCATGACTTCCGATACGGTTCCGCAGACTACGCTGTGGCAATTGGCGACTTACACGATCAAACCGCAATTGAATCGCCTGTCTGGAGTTTCCTCAGTAGTGGTGCAAGGCGGCCAGGAACCGGAGTTTGAAATCCAGCCCGACCCGGAAAAGCTCGTCGAAACACAAACGAGCATTTCGAACATCATTGATGGGATTTCCAAAAGTAATGTGATTGATTCGCCGGGCCTGCTCGAACAAAATCACCAGCTCGTGCTGCACTTGGTCAGCGGGCAGGCTCACAATCTAGCGCAAATCGGAAGCATGGTTGTGAAGACC
>JAFAUR010000446.1 GCA_019243205.1 Acidobacteriaceae bacterium
CATGCTGTGGCTGATTTCTACACTGCTGCTTCGAATCTACGACACGCATTTCGACCCTTATCAGCGGATTTATGGGGCACTGAAGGCGGCTGCTGTCCTTCTGCTCTGGCTTTATTTCACCGGAGCCGCAACCCTCATTGGGGGCGAGGCTAATTCCGAGATTCAGAAGGCAGCAGCGGAGGGCCGTCATGCTGACGTAAGGAGACCTGAAGAGCGACGCAGCGGCGGGGCTGCTTCACAGGCCGATATTATGTGAAGCGAACTTTGCCCTTCACGCGATGGACTCGGCCTAGCAATGACAAAGATGGTCTAGGACCTTCACAAATTGCCGGCCTATTCGTGCGTGGCATCCGCCGCCGTGCCATGCGGTCGGCCGGTGACCTGCGCGTAAAACATGACAGCCTTCGAGCCAAACGTGCGTACGTTCGAATAGTGCGCGAGGAACGCTTTTATAGCCCGGTGCTACGGGGTTGTTGACAGAGTCATCGGTTCTTCGCTGCTAACCGTTTCGATATTAGTCCTACCTGGTCGGGAAGGGTAGAGTTTGAGCTGTCCACGCGAGCGGAAATCTCGGCTCCCAATTCGATTTTCGACACAAGCTCAAGCACGGGGTGCGGCGGTTGCCAATCGAAACCATAGCCGCCAGGTGAACGGTAGATGTTGGCGAGACAACTGCCCCGGTTCCCAGTTAATGCCCGAATCCGTCGAGACCTCGACTTTTCTTATGCGCTCTTCGCCGGCTCAGGCGATCCCGCGCAAAGTGACGGCCGTAGAGGAATCGCCTGGCCGCCCACGTGGCCCGTCATAAAACACTGCACAGGCATGCCCTCAATCACTTCCACCTCAGTCGGGATTGCGGGCATGGCCGGCGCACCAGGATGCTTGGGAACCGATACGCAGGACGCATGAAAAGACTGCTGTTCGGCTCCCTTGAGAAGGCAGAACGTCACAGCTCCTCTTACGGGATTTCCCTTTTGATCTACCAAACAGATGGACACCCTAGTAGGACATCGCACACACAGGCTGACCTTTATTCCTGGTTTTGAACAAACGCCCGATTCTTGAGAGACTGACAACGCAGGCACTTTTCGTGTTCCGGCAACCGAGATGTCCGAAGAGCATTGGAATAACGCAGCGGGAAAAGGAGTACGGAACAATAGACGCGACCTGTTCGAAAGCACCGTTTTGCCTTATCTCAATTCCGCCTACAACTTAGCCCATTTGCTAACGCGCAATCAGCAGGATGCTGAGGACACCGTGCAAGAGGCTTTTTTACGTGCGCTGCGATCATTCGACACCTTTGTGCCAGGCCGTGACAGTCGAGCTTGGCTACTCGCGATCGTTCGAAATTGTTTCCGAAGTTGGCTGAAGCGGAATCGCTCGAATGCGGCTACTCTGCCCCTCAACGATGAGTCTGCCGCCGTGGTCGGCACATGGTCCGATCCCGAAGCAGAGTTAATCAAGAACACGAACTCGCAACAGGTTCGTGAGGCTTTAGAAGAGCTTCCGTTAGAGTACCGAGAAATATTGATCCTGCGAGAGTTAGAAGACCTCTCTTACAAGGAAATTGCGCAGATCATCGAAAAACCGTTGGGAACTGTGATGTCGCGACTGTCGCGAGCGCGACGGGAACTCTATGCCCGGCTCGCGGGAGGAACTACAGAGAGGGTCATATGAATCATCAGCAGGTGCGTGAATTCCTCGACGCCTACATCGATACAGAACTCGACGTAGTGACTACCCTCGACTTCGAAAATCATGTGAGTGAATGCGCTGAATGCCGCGCCATTGTTGAGCAATATCAGCAGTTGCACGCATCTGTGAAAGCGCAATTTCCTAGGTTTGATCTTCCGGTACGATTGGAGGACAAGATTCGTGCTCAACTGCGCGCCTCTGACTACGATAAGGGTCGGGATACTGCTCGAAGAGACTGGCTCCCTGGCTGGCGGGCGTGGTCTCTGGCTGCGAGCGTCGGAATTGTCATCGCAGTGGGGGCGCTGCTGCTTCAAACAACAAATCGGCAGTCGCGATCACAATTATTGGCCGAACAGGCAGTCTCCGATCATATCCGCTCCCTAATGGCGAACCATTTGACGGACGTCCCTTCGACAGATCAGCACACCGTCAAGCCCTGGTTCAGCGGAAAACTCGACTTC
>JAFAUR010000497.1 GCA_019243205.1 Acidobacteriaceae bacterium
ACGAAGTGAACGCCTTTCACGACACGACCGCCAGTGACATCGAGACACGGGATGATGCGTTTCGCGAGCATTTCAGATGTTCAAGAAATTTGATACGACATGCATGCCGACAGGACCTGATTTTTCGGGATGAAATTGCACGGCGTAGACGTTGTCCTGCTCGAGAACGGCCGAGTACGGCTGGATGTAAGTGCAGGTGGCGGCTGTCGCGGTGATGACCGGAGCGTAGTAGCTGTGGGCAAAGTAGGTGAAGACCCCGGCGGGAAGGCCGGCCATGAGGCGCGAGTTGGGCGAGGTGTCCAGCGAGTTCCAGCCCATGTGCGGGATGCGCGCCTCCCCCCGGAAGCGAAGGATGCAGCCCGGAAAGACTGCGAGGCCGCAGTCGCCGGGGGATTCCTCGCTCGATTCGAAGAGACACTGGAGACCAACGCAGATACCGAGAAACGGGATCCCGCGATGAATGCGCTCGTGTAGCACGGGACGGAGCTGGAGCGCATCGAGGGCGCGAATCATCTGACCAAAATGACCGACGCCCGGGAGAATGATTTTATCTGCGCGAGCGACAACCTCGGGGTCGTTCGTCACTTCAAAAGACGCCTGTAGCGCTTCCAGTGTGTTTTGAACGGAACGCAGGTTCCCTGCCCCGTAATCGACAACAGTGTTCTTCACAACAGGCCTTTCGTGGACGGCAGCTGATCTTTCAACCGCTCGTCAGTGGAACAGGCGAAACGCATGGCGCGCGCGAAACCTTTGAAGATTGCCTCGATCTTGTGGTGATTTGAACGGCCGTGCATGATCTTGGCATGAAGGTTGGCGCCGGCGTGATGCGTGAATCCCCCGAAAAAATCCTCGAGCAGTTCGGTTTGCAGATCGCCTACATGGGTGACCGTTACGGTAGGCTGGAACACGAGCACGGGACGTCCGCCGAGGTCGACGGCGACGACGGCGAGCGACTCATCCATCGCTTGCACGAAATACCCAGAACGATTGATGCCGCGACGATCACCGAGAGCCTGGGAGAAGAGATCGCCGAGGACAATGCCGGTGTCTTCCACCGTATGATGCTGATCAACATCCAGGTCGCCGGTGGCTTTGATTGTGAGATCAAATGCGCCGTGTTTACTGAATAACTCGAGCATGTGATCAAGGAAACGGATGCCTGTAGAGATGTCGTACGTCCCTGAGCCTTCGATGCGGAGATAGCCGGCGATTTGCGTTTCTTTGGTGTTGCGTTCGAGCCTGGCTTCCCTCATGAGACTTGCGCGAGAGCTTTTTCGATGAGGCCCTCCAGGTGATTGATGTCGCTGATGACGGCGAAGGCTCCATGCGAGCGGAGGAGGCTGGTGATTTCGAGGTGACGCGGATTGTGCGGCGTAGACACACCGATGAACGGTACGTTCGCGGCTTGCGCGCTGCGGGCGTCGTCGATGGTGTCGCCGAGATACCAGATCGTTTGATCCGGATACTGATTCTTGATCAGTTGAAGACCGTCGGGCGCGGGTTTCGGATTTGCGACGCTCTCATCCGTAACGATGGGATCGAACAGAACGTTCCGTGCGTAGCGGCCGAGCGTGGCATCGGCTTCGTATTTCGCGCGCCCGGTGAAGATCGCGAGGCGCGCGTGTTGCGAGAGACGGTCGAAGAGACCTTCTTCCGGCATCCACCGTTCATTGGATATGAGGCCTTCCCGACCATCTTCGCCGAGGAAAATACGGTTGAAATACTCGACGACCTCGGCGTAAGGCACTTGTTTGCCGTGATTCGTGATCAAGCGTTCGGAGAGGAGCCAGTCATTATTCCAGCCGCCCGCATTTTTGTAGTTTTGGATTTCGTCATGAGTAACCCATTGACCGGTGAAGTGATGCACGGTGGCGCGAATCGCTTCACGGTAGGAGCCGCCAACTTCAACGAGAACGCCATCCATATCGAAGACGATGACGCCGGGCGGAGAAAACGGGATTACCAAAGCTGCTCCAGTTCATCGAGGAAACGCTGAATCTGATCGCGGGTACCAACCGTTACGCGAACGCAACCAGCCAGTTCGTAGCTGCGGTCGCGGACCAGCACGCCGCGGGCTCGGAGGGCGTCACGTATTTCGATAGCGCGGTCGCCCGCCTGGAACAGAACGAAATTGGCCTGGCTTGGAATGTACGAGATTTTGAGACGTTCGAGACCGACGTATAGAAGCTCTTTCGCAGCGAGAACTTCCATTACGTAGTCTTCGACAAAGCGCGCATCCTGAACGGCGATGCGGGCGGACATAGCTGCAAGTGAATTCACGCTGTACGGAGATTGCGCCTTGCGGACATGGGCCATATTTTCGGCTTGGGAAAACAGGCAGCCACAGCGCAGCGCCGCGATGCCGTAGATCTTTGAGAATGTTCGGCTGACGAAGAGGTTGCTATAGGAATTGATCAGCGGCAGCACGGTGACCCCACTGAATTCGTAGTAAGCCTCGTCCACAAGCACAGCCGCGCAGGTTGCCCTGGCAAGGATGCGTTCGATACCGCTGACGCCGATGCCGGTCCCGGTCGGGTTATTGGGATTGCTGATGAGGACGGCGCGGGTGTCCGGATTGATGCGCTCGAGGAGTTCTTCGAGAGGAAACGCAAGCGTGCCCGGGCGGTAATCGAGGTGAGACACTGACGCGCCCGCGAGTTGCGCATAGAAACGGTACATGGCGTACGAAGGACGCAGGATCAGAACCTCCTCGTCGTTCTCGACGTAGGTGTTGATGAGAAGCTGGATGGCCTCGTCCGTACCGTTCGCGAGCGTCAGTTCATCGGGGTTGACGCCGAAGTGCTCCGAGAGATCTTCGAGAGCATGGTCGTATTCGGGATACATGCTGAGATCGGAGGCGGTGAGATAGCGGCGAATGAAGTCGAGAACATGGGGCGGCGCGCCGATGGTGTTTTCGTTGAAGTCGAGGCGCAGCTTGTTCCGGCGACCACCGCTCGGGGGATGGTACGGGTCCATCCGTAGTACGGCGGCGCGGGGCGTCAGGGGTTGAAGTTTGACTTCTGTTTCAATGGAATCAGCGGGCAGAACGGACCTCCACAGCGCGTGCATGAGCTTCGAGACCTTCGGCTCGAGCGAGAGTGGTAATGGTCGGAGCGAGCTCTACGAGCGCTGCCGGCGAGAGCTGCTGGACGGCGATCAGTTTGACGAAGTCGGCGGCAGAGAGACCGCCACGCAGACGAGCTGCGCCGCCAGTGGGCAGCACATGGCTCGGGCCAGCGGCATAATCGCCTGCGGATTCAGGGGACATGGGCCCCAGGAACACAGTGCCGGCGTTGCGGATTTGCGGCAACAGCGCGGCATCGTGCAGGCTGAGGTGTTCGGGCGCGTATAGGTTCGATAGCGCCACGGCGACGTCCATGCTGGGTACGACGAGAATGGCGCTACTGCGGTGGATAGCTTCACGAGCGACCTCGGCCGTAGGCAGAGTCGCGAGTTGGCGTTCGAGCTCGGCGGAAACGGCGGAGGCGAGGGACTCGGAAGTGGTGATCAAGATCGCGCTGGCCATGGTGTCGTGCTCGGCTTGCGCTAGCATATCGGCGGCAATCAGTTGCGGGTCACCTTCGGCTGCAAGAATCAGAATTTCGGTTGGACCGGCAATGAAGTCGATCCCCACTTCGCCTGCGAGCAATTTCTTTGCTGCAGCAACATAAGCGTTGCCGGGTCCGACGATGCGGTCGACGGGGCGGATTGAGGCAGTGCCGAGTGCCATGGCCGCGATCGCCTGGGCGCCACCAACACGATAGAACTCACGGATGCCGAGGGTGTGAGCGCAGGCGAGGATTTCGGGTGATGGCTTTGGCGAACAGACGCAGATGCGCTCGACCCCGGCCACCTGGGCGAGAACGGCCGTCATCAGCAGTGTGGAGGGCAGCGGGTACCGGCCGGAGGGAACGTAACAGCCGACCCCGTCGAGCGGCCGAACGATCCAACCGAGCTGTCGGCCGGGCGAGAATTCCTGCGATCGCTCGCGGGGCAACTGAACACAGGCGAATGCGCGAATGTTCTCGATTGCTTTTTCAATGGCGCGGCGCAGATCGGGAGTCAGTTGTTGCGCGGCGGCGGCGAGCTCAGCTTCGCTGATCGTAATGGAAGCATCGCCGAGGCCATCGAGATCGCGGGCATAACGCAGCAGTGCCGGATCGCCCTCTTTGCGGATACCGGTGATGATAGGCGCAACAACAGCGTCGAAATCGGCGTGCTTTCCGGTGCGTATCGCCGGGAAGGCGCGGGCGTCGTCGATGTGCGTGATCCTGATCATGCCTTACATGACAATTTTGTTGAGCGGATATTCGACGATCCCTTGCGCTCCAGCATGCTTTAACCGAGGAATAATGGTGCGTACGGTCGCTTCTTCCAGTATGGTATTGACGGCGACCCAGCCTTCATCGCTCAACTGCGAAACGGTCGGATTCTTGAGCGCGGGCAGAACAGACAACACGGCGGCCAGATCCGGTTTCTGAACGTTCAGCATCAAGCCGACCTTGCCGAGGGCGCTGATCGCTCCTTCAAGAAGCAGTTTGATGTCTTCCAGCTTGCGGTGCTTCCAGGGATCGGCCCAGGAGTCGACGTTGGCGATCAGCTGCGTGTTCGACTCGAGAACCGTTTCGAGGATGCGAAGCTTGTTGGCGCGGAGGGAGGAGCCGGTTTCCGTGACTTCCACGATGGCATCAGCAAGTTCCGGCGGCTTGACTTCTGTGGCACCCCAACTGAACTCTACCTTGGCCTTGACACCGCGGCTCGCGAGATAACGCTTGGTGGTGCCGACCAACTCGGTTGCAATAATTTTGCCATTCAAATCGTGGACGCTTTGGAACGGCGACGCTTCCGGGGCAGCAAGCACCCAGCGAACTTTGCCGAAACTCTGTTTTGCGTAGATCAGGTCAGCAATGGTCTCCACACGAGCTTCGTTTTCTTCGACCCAGTCGCGACCCGTGAGTCCGGCATCGAGCACTCCATCTTCGACGTAGCGGGCCATCTCCTGAGCGCTAATGAGCATACAGTCAATCTCCGGATCGTCGACGGAGGGAAAGTAACTGCGGCTGCTGGTGGTAATGCTGAAACCCGCCCGGCGAAAGAGATCGACCGTCGCGTTCTCGAGGCTGCCCTTCGGGATGCCGAGTTTCAGCTTCACGATTTTCCTCCGTACACGGCGTTGGGATCGTAGACCGCGGATTCCGTTTCGATCCAGCGGCCGTTCGAAAGCGCGCGGTAAAAACAGCTCTCGAAACCGTTGTGGCAAACACCGGGACCCACCGATTCGGCCTGCACGAGAAGCGCGTCACCATCGCAATCGACGGAAATGGATTTGAGATTTAAAAAATGACCGGAGCTTTCCCCTTTGGTCCACAGCTTGCGCCGGGAGCGACTGAAGAATGTGACGTGACCCGTGATCACCGTTTTCTCGAGCGCCTCCCGGTTCATGTAGCCAACCATGAGCACGCGATGAGAGCGGGCATCCTGCACAACGGCGGTTACCAGGCCGTCGCCCTTAGCGAAATCAAGGAGTGTGGTGTCGATCTCCTGGCTCATTCATGTCCTTTTGTATAAGCAAAAAGCCCGCCTTGTACGGCGGGCTCGTCGTGATTCCGATTAAAAGGATGGAACGCGAGAGTCGCCGTTAGTGCACCAGATGGTGGTGGCGGCGATGGGCGTTCTTGATCATCAAACCGCAGTATAGCAAGCCAACAAACGTTCGAACGCGCTACAAAGGATCGGCAAGAAAAGCGCAGCTTTCCGGCAAAACAAATTCGGGTAAAAATGTATTGAGGAAAGATTGTGAATTTCTTGTTGCCCTGCAGCTTCAGGCGCGCGGTCTTTTCGGCGATCTCTCGTATGAGGCCTGTGGAAGTCGAGACTTTCTATTGAAAACAGGTTGCTCCGGTGTGAGCGTTCGGTTAAGGTGAACGAGGTCCCGATGGCCGTTCGTGATATCAGTTTAGACCAAGCCCTTCCCGACAATCTGGATGCCGAGCGGTTCGTGCTTGGCGCGGTGATGAGCAGCGATACGGCGTTTCTGCAGGTGGCGGGGACGCTGACGGCTGACGATTTCAGCCTGGAGAAGCACAAGCGCATCTTCCTGCGCATGGCGGACCTGCATGAGCGCGGTGAAAAAATCGATCGCGTCACGCTGGCCAACGAACTGATGAAGCACGGGCAACTTCAGTCGGTGGATGGCCTGAGCTACCTGGTTTCGCTCGATGACGGTTTGCCGCAGCTGCACAATCTCGAGAGTTACGTTGCGATCGTCAAAGAGAAAGCGCTGCTACGGCGCATCATCACGGTTTCGCAAGACACGATTAACCGGTGCATCGCTTGTGACGATGACGCGAAGGAGATCCTGGGGGCCGTAGAAGACGCGTTCATGAAGCTGGGCGATGTTCAATCGAAGAACTCGCTCGCGAGTCCGGCCCAGATCATAACGGAGTACGAGGGGGGCATTAATGCGTTTCTCGATACGAGTAAGCGCATCAAGGGGATCGGCACCGGCTTTTTGAAATTCGATGAGATGACCGGCGGGCTGCGTGAGGGCGAGCTGTTTATCTTGGCGGCCAGACCGGCTATGGGAAAAACCGCGCTGGCGCTCAATATCGCCCAACACGTAGCGGGCAATGCCCAGAATCCGAAGGCGGTGGCGATCTTTTCGCTTGAAATGTCGAAGGAATCGCTGCTGACACGTATGCTGTGCGCGGCGGCACGAGTCGACCAGCAGAGGTTTCGCGCCGGGTATCTCAATGCGGATGAGCGGCGTGCGCTGCAGGATGCGATGTACAGGATGGTGGAGTCGCCGCTCTTCATGGATGATACGGCGGGCACGAACCTTATGGACGTGCATTCGAAGCTGCGGCGCTTGCAAGCCGAGCAGGATCTCGGCCTCGTGATCATCGATTACCTGCAACTCATGCAAGGCCGCGGACGCTTTGAGAATCGCGTGCAGGAAATTAGTTCGCTCTCGCGCGGATTTAAGCTGATGTCGAAAGAGCTGCGGGTTCCATTTCTGGTGCTTTCGCAGCTGAGCCGCGCGCCGGAAACGAGGCCGGGAGATCACCGGCCGATGTTGAGTGACTTAAGGGAATCGGGGTCCATCGAACAGGACGCTGATATGGTGGCCTTTATCTTTCGCGAAGAAGTCTACCGTCCGGATAAGGAGAGCTTGAAGGGATTGGCGGAATTGATTCTTGCGAAGCAGCGTAATGGTCCGACCGGGCGCATGAAGTTGGCATATTTGAACCGGTATACGAAGTTCGAGAATCTGGCCGCGGATACGGGCGACGATGATGCACCCTTTGAGTAAGTT
>JAFAUR010000533.1 GCA_019243205.1 Acidobacteriaceae bacterium
TCAATCGAAGCGTTAGAGATCATTCGGCGGATGGCGATCCGTCATGGCGATGACCAGATCGCATCGGTACTGAACCGCTTGGGATATTCCACCGGCAAAGGGAATCGGTGGAACCAGAACCGAGTCGCTACTGCACGGAAGAATCACTCCGTTACGGGCCAAAGACGCGCACTACCTGATCCTGAGCGAATCAGCTTAAACGAAGCAGCTCGATTATCCGGCGTGAGTCATCGCTCGATCGAGCGATTGGCAGAAGCCGGTCTGCTGAATCGCGAGCAAGTCGCTCCTCGCGCTCCTTGGCAGATTATTCGCGCAGACCTCACTGGGGAACCTGTATACAGCATCCTTGAGCACCTTCGCCGAACGGGCAAGCTCGTCCTGCAAGGGGTCGCCCGGGAAATCAACCGGAGTTTGTTCCTTCAAAATCAAACAGATGATAATGACACGCATTATGAATGAGGGTTCAGCAGCAGGTTCTGCCCCCAAGTGTGCAAGATGGCGAGAAAGCCGATGTCTGCACCGAGGTGCCGAGGATCGGCCGCTACTTCCAGCAGTGTTTCTGCCCCGGAACGAAACAGCAAGTTGTACAACAGGGCAGGATTGCGCTGACACAGCCTGTTCAACTCGTGAGGCAGCGTGAACACCACATGAAAGTAAGACAGGCCGAGTAACTCTTGTTCCCGGCAGGCGAGCCATCGTTGACGCGCTTGCGCCTGACACTTCGGACAGTGCCGATTGCGGCAGGAATTGAAAGAGATGGCCGAATGACCGCACCCGGAACACTGATCCAAATGGCCGCCCAAAGCCGGCGTGCGGCAGCGCTGAATGGCGCGCAGCACTTTCAGCTGCTGATAGCTAAGCCAGGATCGGTTCTCGGCAACAAAGCGATCACCCTGCGTGCGAACTAAGTCGGCCACCTCGACGGTGGGCCGGGTCATTCGGGTTTATGTAACTTCCGCGAGCGCTCGAAGCGTGCTGGGCCAGAGACGGGAATCCGTCCCAGTGGATTGGTCGCTGCCTGTAAACGCTTCGAGGACACATGTAGATAGCGCGTTGTCGCTTCGATGTCCTTGTGGCCCATCAGAACCTGGATGGTTCGCAGGTCCGCTCCGTCTTCGAGCATGTGTGTAGCAAAGCGATGTCGGCACGTTTCGGCATACTACACCACCTTTCAGAGTCTGTTCATTCTAAAGGCAATTGCGCTTGACCAGGCACAATCGACGGCAGTCTACGGCCATTATGGATGGCTTGCACTCGCGCCTTCACCTCTGGCAAGTTGAGATCCTTTTGGTCGATCACCCATGGCGCGCATTGGACAACCTGCGTTGCAGGAAGAATCTGTTCACGAATGAGGCGTCCGACGACCGTATTGCTAACCTTGAGTTCTTCCGCTGCTTGCTCCCGGGTTACCCAGCCGTCCTGGTTCTGGAATGGCTCGATGTGGTGATATCCGCGCAAGCCGGCGACCCGGGAAGCGTTCCAGTTCTTCTCTTGGCCAGTTTTGTATCCGAGCCGATTCAGAATCGCAGCGATCGCTCTATCCGGACAGACCTTGGCTAATTCACTTACTAAGTCGATGACTGTTCGCTCCGCTTGGCGCCGATGTTGACCGGACGGATTGCGCTCTACGGATAATTCGGTGTGAACACCCCCAGCCCAGTGAAGGATGAGTCGATGTGTGGGCGATTCCCGCTCACTTTGAACAATGATCTCGTTGAGCACGGTTCGTAGAATGCGCTTCTTCAACTGCACTGGCGCATCCGGATGCTCCCATACCGCGCGTACATCATCACCTAGCGCCATCAACTCAGTCCGCTGCTCGTCATTGAGCGACGTAGATCGTTCTCCCATCGCCGCAATCCGCGCCTCGAGTGCCGCGACCTGTTCCAATGCGTGATTCCAGCGAGCTTCCAGTTCGCCGGCCACGAGACGATTTTCCGGTTCGACCGCATCAAACTGTCGGCGTGCTCGGTTGGCTTCGTATCGAGCTCGCTCCAAAGCGAGTTCAAGGGCTTGGCGCTTTTCCTCATCCTCGGCTTGAGCACATTCACTTACCTTGACAGCGGCCTCGATTCCGGCGGGCTGAATCGCCGCCAAAACGTTATGGACCACCACTCGATCCACACGCAAACTGCCAATGGTCAGGCATGGGCCAGAACCTCGGTTGCCTCGATCGCCTCGGCAGCCATACCGGGGCACTCGTCCGCCGTTGCCGCTATAGACCACCTGCAGTTTCCGCCCACAACGGCCGCAACGCAGCAAGCCCGAGAGCAGAGCCGTGCCGGCTTTAACGGCGCCGCTGCTTTCTCCCTCGCCCCATGCCACATTCGCCTCCAGCCGTCTTTGATTTTCCAGATACTCCTCCCAACTGATGTAACCCGGATGATGATCTATAAGCAAGACCTTCCACTCATTTTGCGGTTTTCGAAAGCGCGATTGGTGTCGCGCTCGCCCGTCTTCAATCACGATTCGCGGTGCCGTCTTGCCGTATGCAAACGCGCCGCCATAGCATGGATTTCTGAGCATCTGAAGGATTCTTCCACTGCTCGGCAAAGCCCAGATGACTTCCTTGCCGGCAGTGGCTCCCTTGACGTGTGGCAATGGGATCTGCTCTTCACGAAACCAGATGGTTGCTTGCCGCGCACTCCCGAGTTGAAGAAACTTCTGAAAGACGGTGGCGATCGCCTGCTGCACCTGGCGGTCTGGCGTCTTTTCTAAGCGACCTTCTTCGGTGCGAATAAAACCGACTGGGACTTCCCACAACGTGAAGCCGCGTCTTACTTTTTGTTCGAAAGCCGCACGCGCCCGCTGTCGTAACAGTCCGAGTTCGAACTCCGCCATCGAACCCTTCAGGCCAAGCAACAAACGATCATTCAGTGAACGCGGATCATAGATACCATCTGTGTCGATGAGTAGCGTTTCAGCCAACGCACATAGGTCTACCAGATGATGCCAATCTCGATTGTTGCGAGCCAGTCGTGAAGCTTCCAATGCGAATACCGCTCCTGCCAGACCCTGGCACACGGAAGCGAGCAGGCGACCAAATCCTACTCTTTCTTGGGCGCCACTGCCGGACCGGCCAAGGTCCTCATCAATCACAATCACCTTCGAAAACCCAAGCTGCTTCGCTCGCTCAGCCAATGCATACTGCCGTTCTTTGCCCTCCAGGTGATTGCGAACCTGATACGGCGTCGATTGACGAACGTAGACATAGGCGCCGCGCTGCAGATGCTCGACTCTAATCTTCTCGCTCATGCTGCCTCTGCTCATCCTTCTTCGCAATAGCCGTCAGCAGTTCCTTCCAGAGACTCCGACAGCTCTCCTGCACCGACTCGGGCAGTCTGGCCCAAAGTTCGTCGTCTTCGAAGTGAATCTGGCGCTGCCGTGTCACCGGATTGTCCTTGTTGTGCATCCCGACCTCCTGATGCGGATTCTGCACAACCGTGCGCGGCGTCGCCTACGATCAACTTGCGCACATTGAAAAGAGAGCTCACCGAAATGCGCGGCTTCGCGTCGAGCTTCAAGTCCTCGCAGGCTTCCGGCTTTAACATCCATTCCGGTATCGCGAACTGCGAATTATCAGGCAGTCGAACAATCACAACCGCGGCAATGCCCCGGCGCAGGTATCGAACTAGTTGGACTGCCACTCCATAACGCGGGTGATAGCGGTAGCAGATCTTTGCGGAGTAGAAATCATGAGCAGTACGAGAATGCCTTGCGGCACTGCTTTGCCACTCACATGCTCGAAGACGGAGCGGACTTGCGAACCATCCAGGTTCTGATGGGCCACAAGGACATCGAAGCGACGACCCGCTATCTGCACGTATCACCTAAGCGGTTGCAGGCAGCTACTAATCCGCTGGAA
>JAFAUR010000589.1 GCA_019243205.1 Acidobacteriaceae bacterium
GCGGAGCTGGAGCGCAAGATCGGTCAGCTCACCATGGAGAATGATTTCTTAAAAAAAGCCTTGCAGCATTTCAGGGACTATCATCCGCCGGCCATCGTCAATGGCGGGGATGCCTGTTTGAAGAAATCCAACAAGCCGCCGCGAAAGGCGAAGCGGTGAAGGCACTGTGCCAGATGACCGGTCTGAATCGGGCCGGTTTCTATCGATGGCGAGTTCCGCGGCTGCCCTCGCCAGTGGAGATGGAAATTCGCGGTGAGATGCAGAAGATCGCGCTGGAATCGGCGGCTTACGGCTACCGCAGAATCAGGGCGGAACTGCAGAAGCGCGGCTTCGCCATCAATCACAAACGAGTGCTGCGGATGATGCGCGAAGACAATTTGCTGTGTGTGCGGCGTCGCCGATTCGTGGTCACAACCGACTCGCGCCACGCCTTTCCGATCTATCCAAATCTGGCCGCTCAGATGACGCCCACGGCCATCAATCAACTCTGGGTCGCCGACATCACCTACATCGGTCTGCGTACTGAGTTCGTTTATCTGGCGGTTGTGCTCGATGCGTTTTCTCGGCGCGTGATTGGTTGGTCGCTGGGGCGAACGCTGGAAGCCGAACTGGCAGTCGCGGCCCTGCGTATGGCACTGTCGGAGAGGAGGCCGACACCCGGTCTGGTCCACCACTCTGATCGCGGCGTTCAGTATGCGTCCCAGCAGTACACCGAATTGCTGAAACAACATCAAGCTCAAATCAGCATGAGTCGCAAAGGAAATCCCTACGACAACGCCGCCTGTGAGTCATTCATGAAGACATTAAAGTACGAGGAGGTGTACCGCAACGAATATCGCGACTTCCAGGAAGCCCATAGCAGCATCCGCGAGTTTCTGGAGCGCGTTTATAACCAGAAGCGGCTCCACTCTGCTCTCGGTTATCTGCCGCCGGCAGAGTTCGAGCAAAACGGGGAATGCGGTCAATGAGGTTGCTTCGCGCAGTCTCTATTGGGGGCTCTTCCCCCAAACCCCCGGGATTTACCGCTTTTTTCCGCCAGAATGGGGATTTTTGTTTTGTCTAAGGGGACAGAATCATCCTGTCCCCGCCTTTCCGGCCGCTGAACCGGTCGCTCGGGATTGCGGTAGGGATGACCATCGCTGATCACCCCCCGCACAGATCCGTACTTGCGGAATTACCGCATACGGCTCCTCCCTTGGATACGAACGTCGAAGCGCTTATCGGGATAGGGATGAAGAGTACGAGGGCGAGGAATCCATCGATCAAAGATCGGCCGCAGTTGTTCCCAATCGGGCTTCCTCCGCTGACTGCGACGACGTAGAACGTGCCGCCAGTAGCGGCAAAGCCGCTCTCGAAAACGCCCGAGCACAGCCAGGTTTCCCGGTACGGCGTGATAGCGGTAGTATCCGTCCACCACCCGTTTCAGCCACGCTCCGAGATCCGCCACTGGCTCATGCATCTTCCGGCGCAGCTCCTGCTTGATGGCATGGAGTTTTGCCCTCATCCGCTTTACCAATGTGCGTCGCCAGACCACAAAGTGGCCTTTCGAGTTCGTGCCACAGTAGTGCGTGAACCCGAGGAACGCGAACGTTTCCGGTTTCCCTTTGCCGCGTTTCCGACAATCAGACGCCGCAAAGCGTCCGAACGCGATCAGCCGCGTCTTCTCCGGATGGATCTCCAGCCCAAACTTCGCCAACCGCTCCTGAAAGTCTCTCAGGAATCGCTCGGCATCAGCCTGATGCTGGAAACCGGCCACGAGATCGTCGGCGTAGCGGACGATAATCATGTCCCCATGCGCCACTTTCTCGCGCCACTTCTCGGCCCACAGATCGAAAACGTAGTGCAGGTACACGTTGGCCAGCAGCGGTGAAGCCACGCCCCTTACACAAAAGGTAATTTCCAGTTCGAACGCATAGTCACGGGCTGGCGAGCAAAGTACCCGGTGCTTGACCTTCGCCTTAAGAAGTAATATGTTTATGACAGATGGCGCGCTCGACCAAGGCGGAAAAGGCTCGGCAGCTGAATGCAGCTCTGGGCCTACTTCAAGGCCATGTTGCACTGCCCGAGGCAGCGCAGCGCTTGTCGCGCAAGTTCAACCTGTCAGAGCGTCAAGCGTATCGATACCTGGAGGAGGCGTCCGAGCTGGATCGACCGGTAGAAGTCACCGAAGCCACCGTGCCGATCACACTCAAGCTTCCGCCGAGGACAGTGGAATGGCTGCGGAAATACGCGCGAAGCAGTGGCCTAACCATTGGAACGATTGTGACAGTCGCGTTGAACGCGTTTCTACGCGCACTAAAAAAACATGGCTGAGCCGCGGCTCAAAAGCGGCTCATGGCAAATTCACGTTTCTTACTCATTTGATCGCCTGCTCGAGTCAAAGCTCGCACAGGCCTATGATATTTTGGCGCCCACGCGGGAATGCCCGATCGGTGAGTGCCTAAAGGAGTCCGATCATGAGAATGGCAGCCATTTATGCACGGGTCTCGTCCGAGCAGCAGCGCGAGGAGAACACGATTGCGAGCCAGACGGCGTCCCTGATCGAGTTCGCCAAGAGCCACGATCTGGAAGTACCCAAAGAGTGGGTCTTCGAAGATGAAGGCTACAGCGGAGCGACGCTGGAGCGGCCAGGCTTGGAGCGCGTGCGTGACCTTACCGGCGAGGGACAGATCCAGGTTGTGCTCGCGTATTCGCCAGACCGACTGAGTCGCAAATACGCGTACCAGATTCTGCTGATCGAGGAGTTCGCCCGCCACGGAGTCGAGACGCTGTTTGTGAAAGCGCCGCAAGGCGACAGCGCGGAAGATCAGCTGCTGGTGCAGTTCCAGGGGATGATTGCCGAATATGAGCGGGCGCAGATCCTGGAGCGTTCCCGGCGCGGTAAGCGACATCGAGCGCTATTGGGCGAAGTGAGCATCATGAGCAACGCTCCGTATGGATACCGTTACATCCGTAAAACCGACGAGGCGCCCGCCGCCTATATCATTGATGAAGCCGAAGCCGGCGTAGTGCGACGTGTTTATGAGATGTACACAGTCGAGGGACTCAGCATTGGGGAGATCACGCGACGGCTCAACACCCAAGGTATCCCGACTCGCAAGGCAAGCCGCTGGGAACGCTCGGTGGTCTGGGCTTTGCTGCGGAACCCGGCCTATCGTGGCCTCGCCTGCTTCGGCAAGACCCGCGTCTCCGCACGGACGCGGGTCATGCGCCCACAGCGTCGGCGGGGTGTAACTACCCCCAGCACCACCGCAGGCCACGAACGCCCGCGCGAAGAGTGGATCGAGATCCCCGTACCAGCCCTGGTGACTGAAGAAACCTTCGCCCGTGCTCAAGAGCTACTTCACCAGAACAAGATACGATCGCGCCGGCGTACCATCGCGCCCAGTGTGGTGCAGGGGCTAGTCAGTTGTGCAAAGTGTGGCTATGCTTTTTCCCGAACATCGACGCAAACCAGCGCACGCAAGATTCACTACTATAAGTGCATTGGCTCCGATAGTTGGCGGAAACTCGGAGGCCCAGTTTGTGACAATGGGCGCTTCATCCGACAAGAGCTCCTGGATCAGATCGTCTGGACTGAGGTGATCCGGCTGCTGGAAAACCCCACGCTGATACAGCAGGAGCTGGATCGTCGCTTGGTAGCGGCGCGGGCCTCTGATCCAACCAGAAAACGTGAGCAAAGTTTGCAAAGAGACTTAACGCATATCGGCAAAAGTATCGAACGACTTCTCAATGCATACCAGGAAGGACTCTTGTCGATCGAGCAGTTGCGCGAGCGCATGCCTGTGTTGCGTCAGCGCCAACAGGCACTCAGTGCTGAACTGCAGGCGATCGCTGACCAGACCAATGATCGTGCCGCATTCCTGCGCTTGGCAGAAACCCTCGCGGCATTTCTTGCCCGCTTGCGCGGCGCTGCAGAGACGCTTAGCGTCATTGAACGTCAGAAAATCGTGCGGCTGCTGGTTAAGGATGTCCTGGTCGGCGAAGATACAATTACGATTCGCCACAGCATTCCAATTCCCTCAGGCTTATCCCAAAACGATGGATCGGGCCCTTCAGACGCGAGAAATTACCTTTTGTGTAAGGGGCGTGGCCACTGCTCCTTGCGGCGTCCCCTCCGTCGTCCCCGACCACTCGCCTTCTTCCGAAACGCCCGCCTTCACCCATTTCTGGATCAGACGGATCATTCGGTTGTCGGCTACCCGATGGCCGATGAACTTCAACAGCCACTCGTGACTGACGTGGTCGAAGAAGCCCTTGATGTCGGCATCGAGTATCCAGTTCACGCGCTTCTTCTGCAGCCCCGCATTCAGCGCATCGAGCGCATCGTGCGCGTTACGTCCCGGCCTGAACCCGTACGAGAAACCTCTGAAGTCCGACTCATAAATTTCATTGAGCACGGTCACCACGGCCTGTTGAACAATCTTGTCCTCCAGCGCCGCAATCCCCAAAGGACGCTGCCGTCCATCAGGCTTCGGAATGTACACTCGTCGCGAAGGTTGCGCCCGGTACGTACCACGATGTACGCGGCTGTGCAGATCGATCAGCCGATCTCCCAGCCCCGTCTCATAATCGCGCCATGTCACGCCATCCACCCCGGGAGCCGCATTCTTTTTTAATGCGTCAAAACTCTCCCGCAGCAGACTCACCGTCACATGATGCAGCAAAGCTGTGAACTGCTCCTGCTTCCTTTCCCGTGCCACCCGGCGCACGCCGCTCAATCCCTGGGACACCCGTTCCCCGCGCTGTGTCGGCTGGATGTTGGATTGCGCGTCGTTCTCCTCGGGCTGCCGCCTTCCCTCCACCGCCTCCGCCGAAGGTTTCCCTTCTTTGTTCGGCTGCTTCACAGGTACTACACGGCAGTCAGACTCCTCCATTGCGTGCATGTCCGCATTGTGGCTTTGCGCCTTCGCGGACCGGTCTGCCAGACTGGCAGACGCTTTGGAGGTCTCCCGGTTCTCGTGCATGTTGTTTCTCGACGTGCCAGGGTCTTCGACCACGCCGCGTCCCGCTTCGGCTCGCGACTCTGTCGCCTCAACGGATATTGCCTTCCCATTAAGCAAACAAGGTCGGCACGCGGTTCGTCAGTTATCGGGGCTCAATAGCCCGGCCCACCGATGCCTCTATCTATGCTTCGCCGTACGCCTCGCGACGCACCACGCAAGACTCGAGGTCGAAATAGAGTCGCTGCTCCTTTTCCGTAGGGCTCTTTCATCCCCTACAACATGCCGGTTTATCCCGGCGCACTCGCATCCCAGCATTGCCCTATCCCGTCCGGTTCAGGTAGGCTTATTATCAACCGTGTCGCTCGCACGCTCAACGAAAAAGCAGCGAACGGCAAGTGCTCCCTTAACTTCGTGTCTCACGATTGGGGTTCACCGCACCGCCCCTTTCCCCGCACCCCTTTCTCCGCTAGCGGTATCCTTCCTCCGCTGCGCTCCGGACAGATTTCTCTTGAC
>JAFAUR010000692.1 GCA_019243205.1 Acidobacteriaceae bacterium
ACGATAAGGGCCGATTCAGACCCGACCTGGCGGCACTCGCGCCAACGGGCATACGGCGCATGGGGATGAACCCGCACGCGAACGGCGGTCTGCTGCTTCGACCACTCATCATCCCTGACTTCACGGATCATGCCGTGCAGGTGGAAAGTCCAGGATGTGTTCAGGCCGAGGCGACGCGGGTGTTGGGGCGGTTTCTGCGCGACGTGATGAAGCACAATGCCGAAGCGAACAATTTCCGGGTATTTGGACCCGATGAAACAAGCTCGAATCGCCTGAACGCGCTCTACGAAGTCACAGGCAAAGACTGGATGGCCGAAACCGAATGGGTGGACGTGAATCTGTCACCCGATGGCCGCGTCATGGAAGTGCTCAGCGAGCACATGTGCCAGGGATGGCTGGAAGGGTATTTACTTACGGGTCGACATGGATTTTTTTCCTGCTACGAGGCGTTCATCCATATCGTCGATTCGATGTTCAATCAGCACGCGAAATGGTTGAAGACGACACGGACCCTGCCCTGGAGGAAGCCGATCGCATCGCTGAACTATCTGCTTTCGTCTCATGTGTGGCGTCAGGACCACAACGGCTTTTCACACCAGGACCCCGGTTTTATTGACCATGTAGTCAATAAGAAAGCAGACATTGTGCGAGTCTATCTGCCGCCTGATGCGAATACGCTTCTTTCAGTGGCTGACCACTGCCTGCGGAGCCGGCATTACGTCAACCTGATCATTGCGGGGAAGCAGCCCGCGCCTGTGTGGCTGGACATGAACGCCGCGGTTCATCATTGCACCCGAGGCATCGGCGTCTGGGAATGGGCAAGTAAAGACGGTGATGATCCGGATGTAGTGATGGCATGCGCGGGTGATGTGCCGACGCTCGAGACTCTGGCCGCCGTTACCTTGCTGCGCGAGCGCGTGCCCGACATTCGAATTCGCGTTGTGAATGTGGTGGATCTGATGACGTTGCAGCCGGCCAGCGAGCATCCTCATGGACTTGCAGATGATGAGTTTGACCAGCTCTTCACGACCGACAAGCCCACAATATTCGCATTTCACGGGTACCCATGGCTCATCCACCGGTTGACTTACAAGCGCAGGAACCATGACAACCTACACGTTCGCGGGTACAAGGAAGAAGGTACGACAACAACTCCGTTCGACATGACTGTGTTGAATCAGCTGGACCGGTTTCAATTGACCTTTGATGCTATCCGGCGAATCCCCCGGCTGCAATCGATAGTTGAAAAAACGGCGGATTGGATGTACGACGAACTTCAGAAGCATAAGGCTTATGTGATGGAGAACGGGGAAGACATGCCGGAGATCCGGCACTGGCACTGGTGTTCGTGAAGACGAAGAATCGATTCGTGCTCGCAGGGCGGCTTTGAGTTCCAAGTTCGTGACCAAGAGCCCGCATGACAGTAACAGCGCGTTCGATCGGAAGATCTGCGGATCGCGCCAGTTACCGGCCGAATCGCCTGGTCAGCGGGCGAATCACCTCCTGCGTCTCGCTGATTCGGAGTAGTGAGGTTCCGACGAGGTAGAGAATTCCATAGATCGGGATCACTATCGAGGCGATGAGGATCGGGTGCGAGACCGTGAAGAGATGTTTCGCGGCGTATGCAACTAAGCCAGACAAAAGAGCGACGGACCAAAGCTGAAGCGTCAACTGCGCGGAAAGCGACACCGGCCCGATCCGCTTTCCAAGCGCATGCCGGAGAAGTGTGAATTCGACCCATCCCGCGATTCCGGCGGATGAAGTGAGGCCTGCGACCCCCCACTTCGCGTCGATCCCGAGGAGAGCCGGTCCGTGCAGCGCAACTACGTATCCGAGCGTGATGGTTAGGGCAACGCGAATAACCGCGAAGCGAAGCGGCGTGCGGGTATCGAGCAAAGCGTAGAACGCAGACGAATACAAGCGGCCAAGGGCGGTCGCAAGCAGCCCGACACCGGAGCCTGCAAGCACAGACCAAAGATAGACCGCGTCAGAGTAGTGAAACCGTCCTGTCTGATAGAGCCCCGCGGCGAGCACGTCGCCGAGCAAGAGAAATGCGGTAGCCGACGGGATCACGAAAAAAGCGATGCGCCGCAGACCGAGACGGAGCCGGTTGCGCAAAATCTCGGAAACCTGTTCTTCCGTGCCAACCGCGCTGGACAGGGCCGGGAGTTCAGCGGCGGACACGGACATGCTGAACAAGCTGATGGGCAGATTCGAGATCACCTGGCCGGCACTGAGCGCGGCAACTGCACCTTGGGGGAGCCAGCTTGCGATCATCTGGTCAACGAGCGCGCTAATTTGGACGACCCCGCGGCTCAGAAATATAGGTCCGAAACTCCGGATGACAGACCGCACGTGCGGAGATCGGACATCGAGTTTCGGCCGGAAGCCGGGGAGCAATTCGAGCACTCGTGGAAGTTGAACGAGAAATTGCAACAGGCTTCCGAGGACATATCCCCACGCCGCGTCTACAACGAGGCGGTTTACAGAATCATGAAAACCGAACACGACCAGGACTGCGATCATTGTCAGGTTCAGCGCTACGGGAGCGAGATAGGAAAGCAGAAAACGGCGATGGCTATTAAGTACGCCGAGGCACCAGGCGCTGAGTACAAGCAGCCCTGTGCCGGGGAAGAGTATTCGGACAAGGTGGATGGTAAGGATCCGCTTCTCACCTTTGAATCCGGGTGCGATGACGTCGATTAGTAGAGGCGTGCACGTAATCCCAATCACGACCAGAGCCGCGCAGACTACGGAAAGGAGAGCGAAGATAGCAGCTGCAAGATCTTCAGCCTCTTCCTCTTGATCGAGAGCACGAAGCTTTGAATAAACCGTAACGAAAGAAGCCGAGAGAACGCCCTCTCCGAAGAGGGTGTTCAGCATATTCGGTATTCGAATAGCAGAACGAAAAGCGTCCGCGACCAGGGTTTCGATTCCGAAGTAATGACCTATGAAGCGTTCCCGGATCAGTCCCGTGACACGGCTGCCGAGAATACCGAGCGCGACCCGGGAGGACCCGCCGGATCGCGCTCGCGTCGGTTTTCCACGTACCCGCGTTGCCTCGGGATCAAGCTGCTGTGCTTTTGACGGCAGGCCGGCGCGGGATCTGGGCCGATGGGCAATACGAATGCGAACTAACAATCACGTGTACTAATTGAGATTAACAATAGTTCGGAATAGAATGGCACACTTCGTGCATCGCAAGAGTGGTAAACCGCTTCATGAAATGTACAATGGCCGGGTTGCTGAGACTTCCCATTTACCTTCTGCTCATTCTGCCCTTAAGTGCGCAAAATTCGACACCTGTAGGGGAGTCGGATCGTGGGACAGAAACGAAGAAGCCTGCTGTTCCGAATCCGACAAAGATGGACGCGTTGAGACAGCTCAGCGCTTCTTTCGAAGAAATCTCCCAGAGGTCGGGACGCGCCGTTGTCCAAATTTTTGTCAGGAGTTATGTCACACCCGATTCGTCGCAGAACAATGGTCAATTGTTAACTGCTGAAAATAGCAGCGGGTCCGGGATCATCATGACTCCCGACGGGTACATCTTGACAAATGCCCATGTCGTCAAGAATGCCCACTCGATAAAAGTTCAGGTGAACATAAGAGCAGAAGCAGAGGCGGAGGAGCAGGGGAGCAGACAATTCAACCGCCCGATCGAGGCCACCCTGATTGGTGTGGATCGCGACACCGACCTTGCCGTTGTGAAGATCGATCGCAAAAACCTGCCCTATCTGGAATTCGGCGATTCCGACCAACTGAAGCAGGGGCAGGTAGTGCTGGCGTTAGGCAATCCGCTGGGGCTCGACAATTCTGTGAGCCTGGGCGTGGTGAGCGCGGTAGCGCGGCAGATCAAGCCAGACGATCCGATGGTCTATGTGCAGACGGATGCTCCCATCAATCCAGGGAATAGCGGCGGTCCGTTGGTTGACGCTGACGGACGGGTAGTCGGAATTGATACGTTCATCCTGACCCAATCGGGCGGCAGCGAGGGAATCGGTTTCGCTATCCCCAGCAACATCGCCCGAGAGGTCTACGCGCAATTGAAGACACAGGGGCATGTTCATCGCGCGCAACTCGGGCTCAGCGGACAAACGATCACTCCTGCGATGGCCGAAGGTCTGGATCTTGAAACCGACCACGGCGTTATCGTTTCGGACGTGGCGGATAGCGGGGCGGCGGCTCACGCCGGCATCAAGCCTGACGACATCATTGTGGGTATCGGCGGCAAACGAATCGCAACTGTGCATCAGCTACAAGCGGATGTCTTTCGTGTTAAGCCAGGAACAAAGGTCACCGTGTCAATCCAGCGTGAGAGTGAGCGCATGGATTTGCCGGTCGTGACAGAGGAGGAAAAGGGCGGAGAGCTTGATCAGCTCGCAGATCTTGTCGACCCGGTTAAAAACGTGGTTTCACAGCTCGGCATTGTCGGTCTCGATATCACCCCGCAGGTGCTGAAGCTCATGCCGGAGTTGAGGCGTCCGTCCGGTGTGGTGGTGGCGGCGCGGCAGTCGTCAGCTCCTTTCTCAGGGCCGCCTCTCGAAGTTGGAGACGTCATCTACGCCGTGAACCGGCGAGTGGTGAACAACGTAGAACAGCTTGAACAAATGGTTTCACAATTGAAGCCGGGTGCCCCCGCAGTTCTACTCGTGGAACGCGATGGCACTCTGATTTACGTTGCTTTAGAATTCGATTGAACTTCGGAAGCAGGTAAGTTGCTGCCGCAACGAGTTCGAGAAGTGCACCGTGGAAATAGGAATGAGCGACAGGGGCGGTTTCTGAATTCATAAAACATCATTTCCGTCGCTTCAACGCCGCTACTCTGGCCGACGCAGCGGATGTATACGAGGCGCATCTGGAAGGCGGAGGAAAGATGTTCCTAACGTTGGCAGCCGGAATGAGCCCGCGGAGCTGGGGATTTCGCTCGCCGAGATGATTCGGCAAGATAAGGTTGACGGGATCAGCTGGCACGATCTGATGGCTTGGTATCTTGATTAAAGTACTGCGCTGCGGTGAGGTGCGAGAGCGGTTGAATCGGGCGGTCTCGAAAACCGTTGAACCTTTACGGGTTCCGTGGGTTCGAATCCCACCCTCACCGCCAGAA
>JAFAUR010000760.1 GCA_019243205.1 Acidobacteriaceae bacterium
CGGTCCTCCAACGCTCCCGGGCCAAAATCCGGCGCTGCTGCATTCGTGCGAATACGCTTCCCGGGTAACCGCGTCGGCTTCTTGGCGATCAGGCGCTCGCCGTCCGGAGAATCGGGTAACCGCCAGATCAAAGCTACCCCAAAAGAAATGTACCGGGCTGGCCTTTCCGAGGAAGCCACCGCGGAACTCTTTAAATACCGCGTCAACACTCATCAAGATGTGATGGAACTTGCTGACTGACTCGGGCTCATACGAAGCGTGCACAGTGTCATCAAGGAATGGGATCGGATCAGCGATTTCAACTGGCTTCGGCCAGATCTTTACGTCAATCGAGATTGCGTGCAAGACTGCCATCAGTTCGCGATAGAAATCTGCGACCGACCGGGGAAACAGGGGCACGTATTTCGTCGCTCCATTGCTTTCCCGGATTTCGAGATTGTGGCCGACGAGATCGAACTCCATCTCGAAAAACCGGCCGCCATACGGTATTAGGGACGTCGAAAGGCCGCGTGCGGTGACATACAGCGGAACTTGCCACCAGTGATTCACCTGTGGACTCAATGCGAGACGGATCTTCCCGACAATCTGCGTCCACATGTGGAGCGTCGCAGCTGTCCCGTGCCAGCTTGCAAGCGACAAAGGTGGCCAGATGGATCCGTGTTCTTCTCCTGAATGAGGATGTGTCATTCAACCGCCGCCAGTCCACTATCTCGTCCCCGGCTTCAGGCTTTAATCATCCCACTTCCGGTGCGGCTCGTTTCAAGCTCTGCCACGAAGTAATCTTGCGAGACAACCATCGTTTTGCGGCACTCAGATCATCTTGTCCTAATTCGTGCCCGCCTTGATGCCAATGCAATTCTACGTCCGCGCCGAAGCTCGCGAGCATCTGGGCGAGTGCTTCGGTGATGTCAGGCGAAACAACGGCGTCGTGCATGCCTCCACTGAGGAGCACGGAGATGCGCTCGAGGTCAGGTTCAAAATCCGGCGTAAACGGCACCATCGGCCGAAACAGAGCCGCCCCGGACAACGCGTGCGGATGCAGCAGGAGGAGGCTTGCCGCGATATTCGCTCCATTCGAGTATCCGACCGCAACGAGTTTGTTCTTCGCGACGCCGTAGCGTTCGGTGGCCGCTTTGATGAAACCATTAAGTTCGTGCGTCTGAAACTTCAAATCATCGACGTCGAACACTCCTTCCGCGAAGCGCCGGAAAAAGCGGGGCATGCCGTTCTCTGAGACGCGTCCTCGTGGGCTAAGGAGCGCCGCTCCGGGCAACAACTCGCGGCCAAGGGGAAGGAGATCGTTCTCATTTCCGCCCGTGCCGTGAAGCAGCAGGAGCGTAATCCCGAGATCGGATTGCGCTGCAGGAACGAACCGATGAATGAATTCAGGTTCTTCTGACGGCGTCATGCGGATACCGCTTTCGCTTGTGGCAGGCGTACTTTGGGCAGAACTTTTTCCAACTCCGCGCGATGAGGTTCGAGCCAAGCCGGTAACACCAAATGTGACCCTAGCGTCTCCGCGGCTTCATCGACGGCAAAGCCGGGCGGATCAGTCGCGATCTCGAAAAGCACTCCGCCCGGCTCACGGAAATAGATTGAATGAAAATACTTGCGATCTATAACAGGGGTCACGTTGTAATGTTGTCCGCTGAGCGTCTTACGCCATTGGATCTGCTCATCATCGGTGGACGTGCGCCAGGCGACGTGATGAACCGTGCCCACGGCGACCATCCCCGGCCTTGCTGCAGGGGCACAAAGGACATCGACTATCGTCCCAGCCTTCGAGTCTGAGCCGGACTGTGTCGAATAGCGGAAGCGATTTTCTTTACTCTCGATCAGGCGAAAGCCCATTGTGTTTGTCAGCAGCTCGGCAGTACGTTCATAGCCCTCCACCGTGAGCGTGACGTGATGGAAGCCACGAATGGCGTACTCCGGCGGCACCGGACCGTGCTCCCAAGCCCGGTCCGGATGCGCATCCGGGGTGCTTGCCAATTCCAGCTGCAAACCGTCAGGGTCTCTCAGACTTAGAACCTCTTGCCCGAATAGAGAGCGGTCGCGCTTGCCATCGACACCGCGGTGCTGCAGATAGGTTTCCCAAAAATCAAGTGATCGATCAGGCACAGCAAATGAAGTAACCGTTACCTGCCCCGTCCCGATTCGGCCGCGCCTCGCTTGTGGCCATGGGAAAAATGTCAGGATTGTTCCTGGATGACCCTGGCCGTCACCGTAGTAAAGGTGATAGGTTGTTGGATCGTCAAAGTTTACTGTCAGCTTAACCAGCCGCAAGCCGAGGACGCCGCCGTAGAAATCGATGTTGGCTTGCGGATCGCTGGCGATAGCGGTCACGTGATGAATACCCGGAATGCTGTTCACAACGTGTGCTCCTTTACTAACACGGAAACATAGTGCTGCCGAGAGGCAACCACCGTCAGCCGGCCTATAGTATAGGGCAAATGTCTTCTTTCACAGCCACTTCTCGCCCGCACCGAAGTTCATACGCCGGAGACCGAAGGCCATAAAGTTATAAGTTCCTCTTTAACGCATCACCTCACGCACATGAAAAGCAAAGCTCTTCTCGTCTTGCTCCTCTTCGTTGCGGCAACAAGCGGCGCCGATAACAAAACTCTAGCGGTTCGATTCGGAAAACTGTGGGATGGCCAGAAAGTGATCAATGGCGCTCTCGTGGTTATTCAAGGCGACCGCATCGAAAGCATTACTGGAGGCAATCCCGCGCCGCCCGCCGGCGCTCGGGTCGTCGACTGGTCCGCTTATTACGGATTGCCGGGTTTGATCGATGTCCACACGCACATGACTTATTACTGGGATCGCACGAGCGGTGGGAGACCTCTGGGCCAATCGCGCATGCCCGCAGTTACTGTTTACCTGGCTCAAGAGAACGCTCGAAAGACATTACAAGCCGGGGTGACCACAGTTCGTGATCTTGGGTCGCAGGACTTCACCGATATGGCTATGCGCGACCTCATCAACATGGGGGCCATGCTTGGCCCGCGCATGTTCGCGTGCGGTTATGGGTTAACCGTTCCGCGCGCGCAGCGGCCAGGTATTCCTCCCGTGATGGGGCCGGCCACCGCGGATTCGCCAGAATCTGTAATGAAGGCGGTGCGCAACATGGTTGCAGCGGGAGCCGACGTAATCAAGATGTATGGCTCCGTCGGCGGATTCGACAATGTCGGCACTCAGCAGACATTCACGTACGAGGAGATGAAAGCCGCCGTTGAGATCTCACACACCATGGGAAAGAAGATCGCGATTCATTCCTATGGGCCGGAAGGCGGGCGTGATGCGGTCCGCGCCGGAGCTGACTCGCTCGAACATGCTGTCGATCTCGACGATGCCACCCTCACACAGATGGTCCGCCAGGGCACTTACTATGTGCCGACGATAGATCACAACCGTTATTATGTTGAGGCTGCAGCTGAGTATCAGTTCGCCCCCGGGTATGATGCGCGCCTGAACGCATATATCCAGAGAAACTTTGAAACCGCCAAGCGCGCCTTCAAAGCGGGCGTGAAGTTTGCAATGGGTTCGGATGCGGTTTACACAATGTTTGGGCAGAATACGCGCGAGCTGTTGTGGTTCGTCAAGCTCGGCATGACACCGGAACAAGCACTTAGAACCGCGACGGTACAGGCGGCCGAGTTGCTCGGACAATCCGACAATCTCGGTGCGGTGGCTCCGCACCATTTCGGTGACTTGATTGCAGTCGAAGGGGACCCGCTGGTTGACATTGGTGCTGTGGTGAACAATGTACGCGGCGTCATGAAAGGAGGTAAAGTGGTGACACTCGCGATTCAGCAGGCCGCGCCTTCAAACGAATAAGTTCAAGAGCATGTGGCAATTACGACGGATTTCGCCACGGAAGATTTAGGGCTTCTGATTGGCCGCGCTGTAGCTAATACGAGGTGCGTTTCTACTCACCCGCTATGCTCTGACTAGAGAAGATGAGTCTCTCCTCGTGCGCGCCGCTTGTTTTTTTTCGTTCGCTTGTCGACAACCCCGGTAAGGTCGGTGCATTAGCTCCAAGCTCTCCCAAACTTTCCGAGCTCATGGCCGCAACCGTCGAGCCCAACGATATTCCGGTGCTTGAGATCGGCGCCGGTACAGGTTCCATTACTCGCGCGCTTCTCCGCCGCGGGTTGCGTCCTGAACGTCTGTTTGTCATTGAGCGCGATCCCACCCTGGCTGCTTTTCTTGAACAGAAGTTTCCTGGTGTTCAGGTGCGCTGCGCCGAGGCGGTAAATGCAACGCGCATCTTGTCGGCCGAAAGTGTCGGTCGCGTTCAGACTGTGATTTCCAGTCTTCCGCTGCGCAATCTCTCGCCAATTGAAAGGATGCGGAATGTGCGCGCCATGGTTGGCACCTTGTCGAAGGAAGGCCAGTTGATTCAGTTCACGTATGGCTCCGGTTGCCCGATTCCAAGCCGGAAGCTCGGGCTGAAGGCGGAACTGCTGGGCCGGGTTTGGTTGAATTTCCCACCTGCAGCTGTGTGGAGATTCACTCGCGCGAGCCAGGCTCATCCTTGAAGTTCAACTGCAACGGCCGCCTGAACGCAGCCCGAAGTGATCTGGCGGACAGTGCGCCGGGTCCCGGACGTCTCTAAACGCTTGAGATAGCAGGCGCGGTTGGTAGACTGAGGTTTATCCCCCTTGGAGGTTTCATGCCCGCTTCGCCGCGCCGTCGATCGGCCGTCGTCACCATCGGAAATGTAAAAGTTGGCGGC
>JAFAUR010000770.1 GCA_019243205.1 Acidobacteriaceae bacterium
GCTGAGAAACTCCTCGCAGACCGGCACGATCTGATCCAAAAGGCGATTGGATGGATGCTGCGCGAAGCGGGTCGCGTTGACCGCATCGCGCTGCTTCGGTTTCTGGAGAATAACTATTCGGCTCTCGGGCGCACTGCGTTGCGGTACGCAATCGAGCACTTTCCGCAGGCACAACGCAAACAGCTACTAAGTGGCAAATTCAACTAGCTCTGCACGCTGGAAAGAGCTTGCTGGAGGATCGCATTGAAACCGTCAACCGAGACACCGGCTGAACTCTGGCCCGAAATTGGGTGATGGTGATGGTGTCCGAACTGGCCCGACTGGATCTGTGTGCTGTTATTGTTCGCGTTTGAAAACAAATCGGAGAAGTTGCCTGACTTGGAGGCGTTCAGAAAATTGCTGGCCATCTGTTTGAGTTGATTGGCTTGCGCGGAATCGGTCAGTTTCGATGCAGCGGCCTGAAGCTGTTGCGCGATCTGAGTGGTCACTGATTGGAACTGTGCCGGATTCTTCTGGCTCAGCTGCTGCAATTTCGCGAAAAGCTGTGCCTGGCCCGACATGCTGGTGTTGTCCGTTGTTGTTGCAGACGCACTGGGGGAGACGGCCGCGGTGGATGAATTGGAGCTCGATGCGGTTTGCCACAGGCTGCTGACGAGTGAAATGGGGTTAACGTTCATTTAATTGGTCCTGGGCTATCCGCCCTTAACCTTGGTGGAGTTAATGGACCGAAAATCTCGCCCCGCACCCGACAGGTCACTTCAGCTCGAGCTTCCAGATGTCGGCCTGTATCGGAGCACCATCGGGGCTGAGCAGCTCAATTCCAGCTGCGTTCCTTGGCGGAAAAACCAGATTCGTCAGCGTGATTTCGCCGTTCTGGGAGAAGACTTCGACGGAATTACGATCGACAAGAATGCGGAACTGTAGCCTGCCGCCATCAAGCTGCACGCGAGCGGCGGTTCTAGTTGGGAACTTGGGACTGAAACCGACCTCGCCGGAACGTGTGCGGTCGACGAATATCGATTTCGATGCGTGACTGTAGCCGATTGCGGTGTAGGAGCCGCTGCCGACGAGGACTCTCCATTCAGCGTCCGAGGCCTCGCCTGATTCGACGGTCGATTCGATTTCGTAGGTCTGAGAGGCGCCGATGGAAGATCGCGCGAGCATCTGGTTCAGCGCTGTCGCGCTTCTGCCTGCGAAGTGGATGTGCTCGGTGCGTAATTTCTGGAGATTTGGGATTGGAGCTTGTACCAGCCGAACTCCCGCCGGTGTTGTGCGGAGCCCAACCGTTCTCGGGATTGTCATCTGGCCGCGCCAAGGACTCGTCGGCAATTCAGCCGCGTAATCCCAGTTGTCCATCCATCCCATCATTATGGTTTCCTGGCCCGCGGGCAGATTATAGAAAGTCAGGGCGCAATAGCAATCTTTGCCATGATCGGTAAGCAGAGTGAGGCCGGGTGGGTTGCCGTTCTTGAATCTGGTACCGTCGAAGTCGCCAATAAAGTATTGCTCGCCCGATCCTCCCTGCGGACTGCCGGGATTCAATCCTACTTTGAGCACGAAACGCTTACGTTGCGAAGTGTCGAGATCAACCGGCAGCTCGAAAATCTCGGGGCATTCCCACTGGCCTCCGGTGGCGCCCGCGGGACCAAAATCGCTTAAATGCTTCCACGATTTCAGATCCTTCGAACCATAGAAGCTCACTTTGTGATCGTTCGGGAGGGAAACCGCCATAACCCATTCATCGCCGGCGCGCGACCAGAACACTTTGGGATCGCGAAAGTCTGTGAGATGCAGATTCAGAACCGGATTGCCCGAGTATTTGGTCCAGGTGCGCCCGCCATCATTGCTGTCTGCGATGTTCTGCGTCTGCAGCGCGGGTGATGTTTTGGTCTCGGGCGTATGGCCTGTGTAAATGGCGACGAGACATCCGCCTGCGTTACATAATCCACTGGTGTTCTTCTCATCGAAGACCGTACTGCCGGTGAACATCATGATGCCGTGCTCTTCGTGCAAGGCGACCGGCAATTCGTTCCAGCGAATAAGATCGCGGCTTACGGCGTGCCCCCAACTCATGTGGCCCCACTTGTCTCCGAACGGATTGAACTGGAAGAACAGATTGTAATCACCGCGAAAGAAGATCAGGCCGTTCGGGTCGTTCGTCCAGTTTTGTTTCGGGGAGAAGTGATAAAGCGGCCGGTATTCGTCAGTTGCCGCGCGCAAACCGGTCATTACGACAAGCACGAGAAAGAGGAGAAAACGGCGCAAATCAAACCATCCTTTTCGAGTGATGCAGACGACCAGTTTATGCCTCTTGAAATAATGGGTGGATGCACTTACCGCTGGGCTCGGTCGATCTGAGTGACCTGGAATTTCTGGAAGCAGCGGCTGCCGGTGATCTAGGCCTCGCGCAGTTCCGCCACGGGGACCATCTCCGTCTTGCGTGGCTGCTCGTGCATCAATGGCCTTTGAACCACGCGGAAGACATTGCGAGGTCTACGATTCAGCGCTTCGCGGAGCGCCACGGGGTCAGCACTCTTTACAACGAAACCATCACGCTGGCGTGGATCAGACTGGTGGCTACGCACCATGAGGATACGTTTGCAGAATTTCTCGATCGCAATCACGAACGGCTGAACCGCGAGTTGCTGTACCGGTTCTGGACGCCTGAGCTTCTGACCTCGGACGAAGCGAAGCGGCAATGGGTTCCGCCTGATCGCGAACAATTACCGGGATCGGCCTACCCCTAAATTT
>JAFAUR010000802.1 GCA_019243205.1 Acidobacteriaceae bacterium
GTAGCCTGCACCTTGGAGCACAGGCCCCCGGCCGTTAGCCGGCATGCCGCCCTGTGAAGACCGGACTTTCCTCCCGACCGGCCCGGCGAACCGGGCTCATGTCCAGCGGTTGCCTGATCGCGCAGGCAAGTAACAGTATGGCAAAAAACCGGAATTCTTTGTGGTTCGAGACAATAACGTGCAGTGGCGAAAGTCTTTGTTCAGAGCTTCGGGTGCCGTGCCTCACAGGCCGATGGCGCAGCCATCGATGCTGCGCTCGCGGAGTCCGGGTTCGAGAGCGTGACCTTCGCCAGAGACGCGGATCTCGTCGTCCTGAATACCTGCACGGTTACGCACTCCGCAGATGTGGACGCGCGCCGCATCATTCGCGGCGTCCACCGCGAACATCCGAATGCTTCGATTCTGGTCACCGGATGCTACGCGCAACGCGCTCCCGAAGAAATCGCCGCCATGGAGGGCGTCCGGTGGGTGGTCGGCAACTCACATAAAGCGAGCCTGGCAAGCATTGTTGCTGAAATGTGGCATGCCCGCCACGAGGAGTATCACGGGCAGATTTTCCGCACAGCGTTCGAGGGCGCAATTGAGTTTAAGGCCACGCCCGTGCGAGATGTGCGCGAAGACCGCACTCGCCCGAATCTGAAGGTGCAGGACGGATGCAGTAATCGGTGCTCGTTCTGTATCATTCCTGCGGTTCGGGGCCGTAGCCGGAGTGCGCCGCTAGACGAGGTGGTGCAACAGGTGAACGATCTCGCTTCGCGCTACGCGGAACTCGTGCTGAGCGGAATCAACCTCGGGCGTTGGGGCCGCGATTTGCCCGGGCGGCTGCGCTTCGTCGATCTGCTTCGCGCTGTGCTGGACCGAAGTGCAGTGAAGCGGCTGAGAGTTAGTTCCGTCGAGCCCATGGACTGGAGCGACGAACTGATTGAGATTGTCGGTTCGGAAAACCGCATTGCGAAACACGTCCATTTGCCGTTGCAGTCGGGATCGGATGCAGTGCTGAAGCGCATGTTCCGCAAGTATAGAACTCGGCACTACGCGGCCAGGCTGGAGCGTGTCATGGAATCGATTCCGGATGCGGCAATCGGCGCGGATGTCATGACCGGCTTCCCGGGTGAAACAGATGTGGAGTTTCAGGAAACGATTCGTTTCATCGAACAACAGCCATTTACGTACCTGCATGTTTTTACGTACTCCGAGCGCCCAGGCACAGCAGCGGCGAGTCTGCCTGGAACCGTCCCCGTCGCGGTCAGGCGCGAGCGCACGAACGTGTTGCGGCAACTAAGCACACGCAAGAATGAGCAGTTTCGACGATCTCTCGTTGGACGCCGGGTCCCGGCGGTGACGCTCGAAGAGCGCGGCGCGGCGCTCACGACAAACTTCGTCCGTGTGCAAATGTCACGTTTTCGCGATCCCAACGAGTTGCTCGATCTGGACATCGATGCTCTTTCTGATACGGGGCTCCGCGAGCGGGGCGCCTTGCCTGTGCTCGCCTAGCGCTTATATCCGAATTTCTGCAGCAATTGGACGCGAGCCGTCACGTGATCGGTATTCTCGACGCCCTTGGGTGAGCTGCCGTCGATTACGCCCAAAATCCCGCGACCTTGCTCGGTTTCCGCAACAATGAGCTCGAGCGGGTTCGCGGTAGCGCAATAGATATTGACGACTTCGGGAACTGCTGCAATTCTCCCGAGTACATTGATGGGATACCCGTTGCGCAGCGCAACCACGAACATATGTCCGGCGCCGACCTTGGTCGCATTCTCGATCGCGACATTCTTGAGTTCGTCGTCGTTTCCGTCGAAGCGGGTCAGGCAGTCGCCGGATGCCTCGTTGAATGCAACGCCAAACCGAAAGTGGGGCGATGTATTCACAATCGCCTCGTAAATATCTTCGACCGTTTTGATGAAGTGGCTCTGGCCGATGATCAGATTGCCGTCTTGTGGGATGGTGAGTCGAATGGCATGGAGTTGCATGACAGTCAATATAGCCGGATACGCGCAATCCGCCCTGCATTCTTATAATCGCGGTAGTGCCCAAGCATGCAGCACCGGAGAAGGAGCGTTCCGTCAAAAGAAGAGCCGGCTTCACCGACACCGATTTGCTCGAACATATACGTGCCTTGCCGCACGGTCGCGCGACATATAAGCAACTCGTGAAGGAGTTGCGGCTGCAGGGTGAAAGCCGCGATGCACTCGAAGACGCGTTGGACCGCCTGGTCGACAAAGGCCTCGTCGTCGAGATGCGTTCGGGCCACTTCGTTGCGGTAGGTGGGGAATCTGATTTCATAACGGGACGCGTTTCGGTTCATCGTGACGGTTTCGGCTTTCTCATTCCGGAGTCTCGGGAGGGCGAGAGCAAACCGGATGTGTTTCTGCCTCCTCCGGAAGCGGCGAAGGTGATGCATGGGGATCGCGTATTGGTTCGAATCGTGCGCCAGTCCGCGGAAGGAAGGCCGGAAGGCGAGATCGTCCGGATACTGCGGCGCGCACATGTCTCAGTTGTTGGTGAGTTTCGTGTCAAAAAACGCGCGAATTACGTGATTCCGTCCGACGAACGGATCCAGCAGTGGGTTGAAATCCCTGAGGGAATGGCAATTCCGACCGCCGACTCGGGGGCCGTGGACCGCGTAGGCGCCGCGCCGCGTCAAGTCCAGTCCGAGGAAGAGATGGATGGCATGATTGTCACCGCCGAGATTCTCGAGTTCCCGGAAGATGGCCAGCATGGCGTTGGGCGGGTCGTCGAGATTCTAGGCTTTCCGGACGATTTCGGCGTGGATGTTGAAATCATCATCCGCAAGCATCACCTGCCGCACCGCTTTCCCGAGCAAGTGATTGAACAGGCTGTGGCGATTCCACGTGCGATTCCTTCGGCCGAGATCGCGCGTCGAAGAGATTTCCGCGACCTGCCAATTGTAACCATCGATGGAGAGACGGCCCGCGATTTCGATGATGCCGTACACGTCGAACGGCTTTCGAACGGCCGCTATGCGCTGCAGGTGCATATTGCGGACGTGAGCCATTACGTTTCTCCTGGCTCTCCGATTGATGAGGAGGCGTTGCTGCGCGGTACCAGCGTCTATTTCCCCGATCGGGCTGTTCCCATGCTACCCGTCGAGCTGTCGACTGACATTTGTTCGCTGCGCCCTGGCGAGGACCGGTTAGTTCTGTCTGCTCTGCTCGAACTCGATTACCAGGGTGATGTGGTCGCGCAAGAGTTCGCAAACGGAATCATCCGAAGCGCGGAACGCATGACCTACACGAATGTCTTCCGAGTGCTCGAAGGCGACGCGGCCATGCGCGAGCGTTACGCGCCTCTGGTAGACCGCTTCGAGCTGATGCGGGAACTCGCTCTGATCCTGAACAAGAAACGAACGCGCCGCGGGTCGATTGATTTCGACATGCCCGAAAGCAACATCGAGCTCGATCTCTCGGGCCAGATGATCGGCGTGAGCCGCGCGGAACGGAACATCGCGCACCGGATTATAGAAGAATTCATGCTGGCCGCCAATGAGGCCGTCGCGTCTCATCTTGAGGCGGCTGGCATTCCCGCGCTCTATCGGATACACGAGCTCCCCGACCCGAAGCGCGTCGCAGACTTCGAAGAGATCGCGGCTCATTACGGGTACTCTCTCGGTGTCGGGGCGATTCCCGTCAAACGCTTTCCGGTGGTCAATAAACGCCGGGACGGACGCAAAACGCGTCGCGATATCGAGTTGCCGCGCGGCGACCTGAATATCTCATCGCGCAACTACCAGCGCCTGATCGCGAAAATCGCCGGCCGCCCGGAAGAGCGCATTCTGAGCTATCTGATGCTCCGGTCGCTGAAACAAGCCCGCTATAGCAATGTGAACGAAGGACACTTCGCTCTCGCCGCGAAAGCGTACACGCACTTTACCTCGCCGATTCGGCGCTATCCGGATCTGATTGTTCACCGGATTCTCAAAGAGCAGATGCGCACTGGACATGCCCTGTTCGAAGAAAATCAACTGCGTGACTTAGGGAACGACACCTCGTTCACGGAGCGGAGAGCGGCAGAAGCGGAGCGGGAGCTGATCGAGTGGAAGAAGGTCAAGTTTATGGAGGAGCGCGTGGGCGATGAGTTCGCCGCTCTCATCATCAGCACGACAAAATACGGATTTTTCGTCGAGCTGAGCGAGCTGTTTGTTGAAGGCATCGTTCCAATTGAAACCTTACCGGGAGACCGGTACCGTTACCACGAGAACGGCCGCAAGATCATCGGCGAGCGTTCGCGGCGGAGCTTTGGCATCGGCGACACCGTCAAAGTGCGCCTCGACCGTGCCGATACGGTGGAACGCAAGCTACAGTTCGGACTCGCCGAAAACGGCGGGAGCGGAAAGAGAAAGCGCAAACACTGAGCGCTTACTCGAGCACTTGCACAAATTCCGCAATGACCTGGTACTTTTCATCTTCCGGATCCAGGTCCCAGGAGGGATAAGCCGGATTCAAACTCTCCAGCCGGATGCGCGTCTGCACGAAGCCATCCTCGTCGATGCGCTTTTCGCTCCGGTAACGCTTCACGGTGTACTGGTTGTCGTCCGCCAATTCCGAATTTCTGACCAGAACCAGGCGTCCATTGCGCGATCCCACGACATTCCGGCGAAAGATGCACAAGCTGCCATCGGGAATCCTGGGTTCCATCGAATGGCCCTGGATGCGCGCGATAAATAGATCATCATCGATGCGAACGTCCGGGGGCACTTCGATCCACTCTTCGGCTTCGATGCCTTCGGGATTCGTGAGAAACGGACCCGCTGCAACGGCTAGCGAGTAGCGGGGCAGATGCGTTCGATATCGCAGCACATGAGCGGGAACATGTTCTCGATATAGTTCAGCCAATTTGCGGTCAAAGTCGCGCGCGCTGACGGCCTGGCGATCAGTCATTCGAAGTGACAGGGATGCGGAATTTTCCAGAAAATCGAATACTACAGCTCCGCCGCTCTCGTCTCCCTTGGCGGAAAGATCGTCTTCGAGTTCGGAAAGCACTTCGATATCGTCGTCGTCCGCGATCTCCTCCCAATCGCGCCGCAGACGTAGGTAGAGCTTGTCAGTTTGCGGATCAAGCAGCAGAACTCCGATTGTCTCGGCTGTGTGGCCGGGCAGGTCGGCAATCACCAGCGAAAACTGCCCCGTGCGGGGCGCGTAATCACGGATGCTGAGCACGCGGGCCGACATGGTGGAATTCTACCGTGAATCAGGCCAAAAGGCACGATCGTACACGCATCATTCGTACCACAAGGGCCACCGCTCACGGAGTTGCGGCGTAGTAGCCCTTACGAGCCCGCACGCGTACGTTACCGAGGTCAACAACAACTTTCACGTTCCGATACGCTTTCGACGTGTCGTTGTTAGATATATACCGGATGATGTATTGCGTCGTCACTTCACCCGCGATATCCGCAACAGCATGATACATGCGGCCATCGACAGCTGAGCGGTATGCTCCGGTGCCAACCGTGAGAGCATAATTGCCGTCGTCCGAGGGATGAGAAAGGTACCCGTCAGTATCCTTGTAGACGTCGCCGAGCGGGTAAACAACGCGTCCTCCGGTTTCCTGCGCGAGGCGGACCAGATTGTCCTCGCTCTCGTTTGCAAACCCGAATGCCTGCGTACTGATGCAGTACACGGTGACAAGATTTCGCTGCGCCAATTCAATCACCTGGTTCAGTGAATGCTTGCTGGCATTATCGTGCCCGTCGCCAATAATGACAATCACGCGACGCGGTTCGATCGGCTCGCCTTGCACCAGCTTCCTGCTTGTGCAAGCCAGATAAACGGCATCGAAGAGTGCCGAGCCACCGCCCGGCTTCAGCGTACGAATCTTATCGACGATCGGTTCGGGATCGCTGGTGGTGTTTACGGCCACCTCGGCATCCTGCGCGTAGTCAATCAGGTAGCCGGAATATTTCGGATCGCCGGTCAGGAGATTCTGAACCAGCTCTGAAGTCGCGTCCTGAAAGTTTTTCCAATGAATACGGCTAGCCGTGGAAAGGTCAAGAAGGAACCCAATCACCACCGGCTGGCTCCGCTCGCGCGTAAAGAAGCGTATCGTTTGCGGCTTGTTTTCTTCGAAGATCTGAAAATCCTTCTGGTCAAGGTCAGAAACGAAGCGGCCCTTATCGTCCGTTACCGTAACGGGGACAATGACTTCATTGACGGTAACGCGTATACGCGAATCGCTCGATTGTTTACTGGCGTCGCCAGACTTGGCAGCGGGCGCGGGCGGTGCCGGAGTCTCCGTCGTAGTCTGGCTGCTGGAGGAACTGGACCCGGCCTTTGAGTTTTGCTGCTGCGGAGCTTGCGCTCCAGTTCGCGTCTGCCCCGCCTGCGAAAGAAATGCCCCTCCGAGTAGAATGAAAAGGAGAGACCCAGAAAGCCCGGCCGCAATCGGCCGGAGCGAAGAGAACCGCATGTAAAGGATTGCCTGCTATGGATTATTGCACACCGGGGCCATCCGTTCTTTTCTTTTCAACCAATTGAGTTTCAAATTGGAACAGGGCTGCTAAGGGGACGCTCAACCCGTTTAATTACGAGACGGAGTAACAGAACCCCACGATCCCCAATCCATGTGCTAGCGGGGACGGTAATCCGATTTACATCGGGTATGGCTGGCGTTTGTCTTCCCGGTAAGCCTGCCAGCAGTTTTCTTGAGACCTGAATGCAGAAAGGATGAGTGTTGCCGGTCGGAGAGTATAGGAGTGCATCGATTATTCATGCAGGTTTCGAGTGTTCAACTCATAAGCGACGAGACGGGACGCGGCTCGATCTATTGCGCTCCACCCAGCACGATCGCTGGACCAAGCAGGATTTTCTCAGACTTCGC
>JAFAUR010000869.1 GCA_019243205.1 Acidobacteriaceae bacterium
TCGATTATCTGGTGCAAAGACAGCATGCACTCGGAGTTCCTTTGGGTGTTGGTTCGAGGATGTCCCGAAAATCGTTGAAAGGGCAAGGACTCTCACTGGATAGTTTCATGCGCTCATGGCGCCTCGACGCAGAGCGGGACCGAGGGCTGGCAGCTTGAGCTCTTTGAGCAACATTGGGAGTTCGCGATAACGGGCACAAGTGTCGACACTTGGCTTACAATTTGCGAGATACATCCGTACGTTACAGAGGCGCTCATATTAAGCCATGGGATACCTCTGTGTAGCTCACGATCCGACGCTGCAACTTACAGCATTTGTTGGCGTTATCTACGTGAGTTACTGATGCCACGTTTGCAGGGTCACTGCGGTCTGAACAATGGTGACTTGCCCTTACTATTATCTGTTCGGTTATCTTTGTCCGCGGAATGGTTAGCACGGCCAGACGTACCCTATCAAGCAACCACCGTTCGTTCCCATTGTGAACAGTACGGATGCTTTATTCCATCGGTACCGTAGTTCTACATTTCCCGTGCAGTGGTCGTACCTTATTTTTACATTCGGACAAATTGAAATAGTTCGTTTTGTGGCGGCCGGGTTGCACATCCGGAACTTCACTTTCTACCCAGGAGGGTAGTTATGAAGAATACACAAACACAAGTTACTAGGAGCGTCGCGCCGAATCGCAAGAACTTTCGGCAACTCGTTATTCAGAATCCAAATCATTTCGGCAACATCAAGAACAGCCCGTTCAAGGCAGTTATTCAGCAGAGTGGAAATACAGACTACGAAGAGCTGGGCTGCGTCGGGTTTCAGCCGCAACTCAACTTGCTGAACGCCGTTGTATATATTAAGTTGCCATACGGCTTTGACGGCGACCTTTGCACGGCCGGCTCCCAAGAGTATGTCCGCTTTTATGCCTCTTACGACGGCGGTAAGACGTGGACCGACCTTGGGCTCACGAGTTTCACTGCGTATGACGTCACCGAACCGGCGGGTAAACCTTTCGAGCGACTGGAGTACGCCGTCACGCTGCCGTTTTCTCCGACACGACGATTCTGCACGGTCGACAACTTTGCATTAGTCCGCGCGATTCTCTCGTGGGACGTCCCTCCCCCGCCGAATGACCCGGCGTTCGTGCCTGTTTGGGGCAATGCGCACGATACCACGATCAAGATTGACCCGCTTTTGATTACCACGGTCGGAGCGGCCCTCGCGGAACTCGGCATCAAGCCAACGGATCCGGTGTCCCAGGCGATTGACTTGAACCAAACGGTCAAAACGCCAACTCCCGGGCGATTGAGCGTAGCTCAACTCCAACAACTCTACGAGGACAAGAACATCGCCCCCCAGCGATACGCTTTGAGTGCACTTAACGAGGCGCTTGAGACGACACCGGATGTCCGTCTCATGGCCGCGAATTTTGCCGGCGCCTCAAGCCTGTTCGGGGCGAGTTTTGACGTCGCCGCCGCCTACGCCGCGATCGAGAACCCGAATGGTGACACGAGCTACGAGCGACTGAATTGCATCGGATTCAACGAAAACACCTTCGCGCTGGAAGGTGTCCTGCTTATCAAACAGGCCTATGGCTACGATGGCGGACCTTGCACGGCTGGTAGCACCGAGTACGTCACTTTCTGGGCGGACCTTGATTTCAGCGGCAAATACGCAACTTGTTTGGGGACCACCTCCGTGCAAGTCCACGATACTGCCAACCTTCCTGCGGGAGATCTGGAGTACGGCGTCGAACTCCCGACAACTCTCTTTGCCTACCGACAACCCTGCAGTTCGGGACCGAAGCTGATTCCAATCCGGGCGATCCTCTCCTGGCAGGTGGCGCCTCCGTGCAGCAATCCCAACTATGTCCCCGTCTGGGGCAATCGCCTGGAGACGCTCATTTGTCTTCCGCCAGGGCTGCCGATTCAGCAAGGCGTGCAATCAGCCTTCTTCGACACCATCGGTTCGATGTCCGTCACGAAGATCAACGCAGTTACAGGACTGGCCGACGGGCCATCTACGGTTGGATTCACGGCAGTCCAAAGCCCGTTCGGTGGCCGCGTCACCATCACCGGATACATTTACCCGGCTTCGAACCTTAGCGCGGGCGCGCTTCCCTTCAAATACCGGATTTCGGTGAGCAACGATGGAGGCGTCACATGGACGGGGCTCAACGATGTCTTTACCGTTTCGCGGCAATTGATTCCATGGGGAGGCGTGCCGAAACCGTTGTTGCCGGACGTTACTCAAAGCGTCGATATCTCGGGTATCACTACCGGTTACTACACATATCAGGCGGACTGGATCACAGGGCCGGGCGACGCCCTGATTGTGGTCGCAGGAAATGTGCTGGCGCAATGGTACACGCTGGGCAAGCCCGATGGCCTTTATCAGATCAAGATGGATGTGTACGACCCGTCGACGAGCACGTTCTTCCCAGCGGTCAATACGGCCACGATTCTGCTCGACAATACGCCTCCGGCGGGGCTGCCGTTCAACACCAAGACGCCTTTCATCAACATCACGACTGGTGGAGGCTCCTGCGGTGACTTCCATGTAGGCGACAAGATCACCGGATCGTATGCGGTTAGCGATCTCCACTTCTACGATCTGTCTCTGGAACTTCTGCCGCCCAGCGGAGGCGCGTTTACTGCGCCTGTTCCGCTGCCGCGCTTCTGGACCGATCCCGGAGCGTCAACTTTTGGCGACTCGGGCACCTGGACGCTCGACACCACCGGCTTGCCGCCATGTGGATACGTCGTTGTCCTAAACGCTTACGACCGAACAATCGTCGACAGTGGTTTCATCGGGAACTACAACGACAATTCAACCGGCTTTTGCCTGAAGGCTTAGTTTCGTGGGCGGGCGCACCCTGTGAGTTTTCGCGTGTGCGCCCGTGCCTTAGCCAATCTAAAGCGGGATTGCCAAGAGCGTGGCCGACTCGACATTGCCAGAAATCGGCTT
>JAFAUR010000920.1 GCA_019243205.1 Acidobacteriaceae bacterium
AGTGTACGCGTTTCTGCGCGAATGCTCTTAAATCGCAGCCTGCACCTAGCACGGGTGAACGTGTTTCGGCGTACTGGCATCGATGTTGGTGGACGCTGGTTGTCCGTAAACATCCAGGTGATTCGCTTTTTGATAGGCCTTCCACGCTTTCTCTATTGCGCGTGTTGCTTCGAGATCGTCGATGGCAAAGCGGCTTACACACAGGATCATCGCTCGCACGCTCACGTGAGGAGGCGCACTCTCACCGATATGCCCACATTCTGGACACTGGGTCACGGGAGAACGAATCTGACGTTCGCACCGGATCCGCTGAAGCATTTCATCGAGCTCATCACGTAGACGGATCATCGCTTCAAACGGCATCTCTCGACGCCATCTCGAACGCAACGCCTCGACCATCTCTTCGAACCAAACACGTTGAGGATCGCCGGATGCCATTCGCTTCACTATAGTTCCAGCCAGCGTTCTGACGGGAAACGAACGCGCAACCGCGCAACCGGCAAATCCCATGTTCAAGAATGGGTAGTCGGGATGTATTTACGAATAGGCTCGCTACTCGTCCATTTGAGGCCGTTGGAATATTCGCCTATTGCCAACGGATATGATGCTCTTCGCACCAATCGAGCGCGATCTGCCTCAGCGCTTCGGCGCGGAATTCAAACCAAGCCGACTCAATCTGGTGCCGCCGAAGGGTGTCCTTGAAATGCCGGAACGCACCTGCGCCGTGGAGAGACTTCAGCAGATCCTGCCGAACTCTGTCGGACACCAGCGAAGTCGAAAAGTCCTGCATGATCGCCCACTCGTGAACATCGAACTTCGTGGGAAGCTGCCGGAACCGATCAGTCACAACAATTCGCTTGGCGATCTGCCATTCCTCCTTCTGCCAAGCGGGAAGGTCCGGCTCCTCGCCGACAGACTCGTCTGCCTCGCGCAGAAGATCATTAGAGACCGTTTCTACGCGACCGGTATCCAGGTCCAAGAAAGAAGACGACTCGTCGAATTGCGTCTCCAGCGCCTCGATGATGTCCTTCAGGAGAACCGTAGTGGACATTCTTGAAGACAGTCATTCTACCTCCGGCAAATCACAACGCATCAGCTGTCGGCAGCGATCTTTCTGAACAGCAAACCACCTCGGACGGCTCAATCAGCAGTTCAGCCGTTGCAAAGCAATAATCGGGAGCAATGCCGAGTTCTTTTGACATCCCGATTAAACGCTCCGGGATTGCTCTACGCTGGGCCGTCAGGAGTAATCCTGTTCGTTACTATTGCCGCTGGGCGCCGTTGTTCGGCTTGTAGGAACCACCTGCCGGTGCGCCTGCCTACCCGACACGTGCGCTGTCCGGTCGTCCGCCTACTTCGCGTCGTGAAAAATAATGCCGACGGTGTGCCGCATCCCGGAGCGGATGCGGCTCACACCGTGGCGTAGGTTTACACGATAGCTGCTCTTCGAACCTCGCACTGGCCGATTGTGAACTGCGAAGGCCACAGCATCGCCCTGCCGAAGTGGAACGACTTCAGCGCGGCTTTGCATGCGCGGCCGCTGTTCGGTCAGGACGAACTCGCCGCCTGTAAAGTCAATGCCAGGCTCGGACAGGAGAATTGCTACCTGGATCGGAAATGCGAGATCTCCATAGAGATCCTGATGGAGACAGTTGAAATCACCCGGAACATACTGGAGGAGGAGCGGCGTTGGGCGTGTTTGACCGGCGGCATGACACCGCTTGAGAAACCATGCATGCTCGCCGGGATAGCGCTCGTCAATGCCCATCCGGGCGTTCCAGTCGTTGGCCACGGCAGCGAGATGCGGATAAAGCGCCGTTCGCAAACCACCGAGAAGGTCTGGAAGCGGGTATTTGAAGTAGCGGTATTCGCCTTTTCCGAAGCCGTGCCTCGCCATATTTATGTGGCTTCGGAAGTGGCTCTCATCGGAATAGAGAGCCGCAATGTTGCCGCATTCCTCAGGCGAGAGGAGCTTCGTCAAAACAGCGCAACCGTATCCGTCGAGCTCGCCTGCAAGCATCCGCCAGTTATAAGCGGCAACCCGCGCCTTCGCGGATGAGAACGCAGAGCCCGGGGAAACACTGGACGAAAGGGCGCTCATGCCATCGCTCCCTTCTGATCATTTCACGCTTGCGCTCGACGCCCCAGCGATAGCCCCCAAGATCGCCATTGCTGCGGATGACGCGGTGACAAGGAATGGTCAACGCTATCGGATTAGCTGCGCAAGCGCCAGCGACCATGCGGGCCGACGTGAGTGGCCCGACCCAATACGCGACCTCGGTATATGTCACGATCCTTCCTGCCGGGATCGCGCGGAGTTTTTCCCAGACGCGGCGCTGCAGCAACGTTCCTCGCATATCGAGTCGCAGATGAAGTCCTTGGGACGGCTTGTCCACAAAGCGAATCAGTTTCGCGAGATCATCGTGGACGGCCGCGTCGTTCGGGGCGAAATCCAATTCCGGAAAGCGTTTCGCGAGATCCGTCTTCAGTTGGTCAGGGTCGTCTCCAAGTAGAACCGCACAGACGCCTTTCACGCTACGCGCGACCAGCGCCTGGCCCAAGATACATTCGCTGGCCGCATAGAAAATGGTTTCGGTGGAAACATTGGCTCGCGTTATTTCGAGTGTAGATTGTGGGGTAATTTCGGAAATCATGAGGTTCATTTGTTTGTCCTCATGATGAAAATAGCCGAGGGCTGTCTCGATTAAACTCCGGTCCTTGCTTTCGAATCGAAAACTGTTTTCGCCTGCTCGCGGTCGAGCAGAAGACGCTTACGCTCGATACCCCAGGCGTATCCCGACACTGAGCCATCATTGCGAACCACGCGGTGGCACGGAATGGCGACAGCAAGACGATTCGCCGCACACGCGCTCGCGACGGCGCGCACTGCACCCGGCGAGCCGATGCGCCGGGCGACTTCGCTATAAGAAACCGTCTCACCGGCGGGGATCTTCTGGAGCGCCTGCCATACACGCTGCTGGAAAGCCGTGCCGCGTACGTCAAGGGGAAGAGTCAGGCTGGTTCCGGGCGTCTCGATGAGGCCGACGATCCTCGCGATCACCGCCTCATAATCGCTATCGGCGCCGATGAGATGCGCTTTCGGAAAGCGGTCCTGAAGATTACGGACCAACTCGTCAGGATCGTCCCCCAATAGAATCGCGGCGACGCCCTTCCTGCTCGAAGCGACGAGGATCGCACCAAGTGAAGTCTGACCAACGGCAAACCGAATCTCCTCATCTGTCCCCCCGGCGCGATATCGTGATGGCGTCATGCCCAGCATGTCCGTCGACTTCTCATAGAAGCGTCCGCTGGAATTAAATCCCGCATCGTAGATCGCCTCGGTGACAGTG
>JAFAUR010001094.1 GCA_019243205.1 Acidobacteriaceae bacterium
CGCGTTTGCCAACCCGGAATTCCGAAAGACGCTTTCGGCTTACCCGTCTTCGGTTGCTGGTTCCCCGCACCTGTTCCAGAAGGTTGCCGTTCCTGGCGTCTGTGTCGCGTAAGAGGGAACCCATGCCATCAGGAAACGATCTCAAAAGCGAATATAAGCTTCCTCTTGCGCTGGAGCTGCCCACCGCCATAGGGCTGGCCCTTATGGCTGGATTCCTCTTCAACATGTCGATCGTAACGGCGCCAGCGCTCAATGCGTTAGCGCCCGAACAGGCACTCGCCGCCTGGAAAGAGATCAACGCGAAGGTGCGTAACCCGCTCTTCTCTGGCACGGCGTTTGGCACCACACTTTTGGCAATCGCCTGTACGGCATTGGGATGGCGTTCGCGGCTGAGAGGTTGGTGCCTGACTTCGGCGCTGCTCTATGGAATCGGTGTAATCGGCACCACCGTCGCAGTGGAGGCCGGCATCAACAACGCAGTTATCGCGGCCACAAAGCCTATGCGTGAACTGCCGCACATGCTATCCACCTGGCTTGCTGCAAATCACATACGTGCGATCACTGCGCTCGCCGCATTCGTCGTGGCGTGGCTCGGGTTTCACAGCTCGACTAAGCCGGCGCAGTAACCGCTGGGTAATTCGCGCATGGAAAAGAAAGACGCCGGAAAAATAGTGCTCGTGGCTGTGGCGGCTCTCAACGTTCTGTTGTGGATCATATTCGGACCGCACAATGACGGTAGCCGGCCCAACTTCAATCGCCAGCTCATCGCTGAAATCATCGCTTCAACGACGGTCGTTTGCTTGCGTGCGCGTCATTCCTCTCGATCGCCTTCGCTTTCGCGAGCCGTATTTTGGCGGTCTCGACCAGATGTACCAGTCCCACAAGAAAGCGGCCATGCTGGCGATCTTTTTGTTGATCTTCCATTTCTTCGCTGCGCCTTTGAATGCCAGCCAATTGAAGCCCGGTACGCCACTTGGAATGATTGCCTTCTTGGGGCTCCAGGGATTCGAGTGCTATCAGAGGCGCACCCTTTCACTATCAGCAGCGCGCCCCACGAGGATGATTTGCGCTTATCCATTAAGGCATGAGGCTACTGGACTCAGTATCTGGTTGAGCATTTGAAGCCCGGGATGCCAGCCAGAGTTGATGGTCCTTATGGCAGGTTCAACTACAAATCTGGATTGCGGGCGGAATTGGCTTCACGCCATTCTTGAGTTGGTTCGGGACCTCAACGAACAGCTTGCCGACTACGAGATTGATTTTTACGATTGCATGCGGGTACCGGAGGAGGGTCTGTTCTTGGAGGAAGTTGAGCAAGCCGCTGGTCAGCACGCCAACTTTAGGCCGCATATCTTCTATTCGAACAGGGACGGGCATCTGTCGGCTGAGAACGTTGTGGCTTCTAGCCGACCAATAACCGGCAAAGAAATCTATATGTGCGGACCGATCACCATGGTTAACGCGCTGCAGAAGGGGTTTATGAGGCTGGGAGTGCCTGCCGGCCAGCTTCATTTTGAGGAGTTCAATTTTAGGTAAGTTGTCGCAAATCCTGCCGCTCTTAGCGGAAAGCCGAGCGGGTGTTGATACGTGCTGAGTCACCGCAAACCGGAAACCGAGCACCGCGACGGCGCAGATAGATCCGCCCTGACGGCCCAGTATGGAGTAATCCGCTTGGCTGCTTACTCGGTAGTGCTTCCTTCTAGATCGCCCGTTAACACCTGATATCGGAATTTTCGATGGCGACCATCGGGTTATCCGTCTGATGCTGGCCAAATTGATCGTTCGTGCCGACGTGAACGCCTGATTCAGCGGGATGCTCAGAGGGCGCGACGTACCGACGTGCGCTGCTCCCCACAGTATCAGCGGGCATAGTGACTATTCCTGAAACCGCAACGGGCCATTAGCTTCTAAATGTCCGCCGAACGGCATCGAGATAGCTATAACCGAAGACGGTATCTGGTAGAAGGACATGATCCTCAGTCCACTCGTTCCAGGACGATAAGAAGATGATTTTCGGCCCATTTGAATTTCCAGCCGAGAAGTACTGTGCTGCACGGAGCAAGCGTTGATATTGGTCGGGAGAGCGCTGCGTAACCATGACCGCATTCCGGCCGTAACGTGCGCTGTCGTCCCAACCTACAGGGCAGTCAGGGAAGAAAGGAACACTGACTTTGGCTGCGGTCTCCTTCCAGAGCCGAATAGTCTCGAGGGCAGCTTGCCCGTATGGAGTGCGGCTGCCCGGAGGGTAATTCCCGCTGTACGTATAACCGAAGGTGTGATAGTAGGTGGCACTGTCAAACCCGAGGGTTTTGAGCTTCCCTTCATGGCCCGCATACCCTCCTTGGTGGCTGGCCTGCAAATGAAGATCTCCTAATCCCGCCCGGGCAACACGCTCTCGCATCGTTTCGAAAACCTGTTTAAGCTGGTCCGCCGCAAGATAACGCAACAGGAGATTCAGATTAAAGATGCCAAACACCGGCCTTCCCTCGATGCGCCAATAATTGGGCTGATGGAAATAGTGCTCAATACAATAATCCGTCAGCCGGAGCATGTCACCTTTGTCGGTTTGCTGTTTCAAGAGAATTGCTGCATCGCTCGGCGAGCGGGCGGGAAAGAGATTTGTCCAGTCGTCGTCGGCCCACATGATTGCAAATTTCAGCCGAGACCGATTCCGGGCCTTCAGAAATCCATTTTCAAGCTGCTCGTGAAAGAGCATGGTTCCGTTGAACCAATACCAGTCGATCATCCATACGTCTATACCAAACTCCGAAGCCGTCTCAATTTCGTGTTCGGATCCTTCAGCTTGAGCTTCATTGAAGTAACCCCATAGGGGATATTTTGGAAACAAATGACCGGGATAGAGGGGCTTCGAGTTTCTTAGAACTTCGAACTCCGTCCAGCCATTTTCGAACGCTTTATTCATAAATGGAGTCGAGTGCCAACCCGGGTAGTTGTAGGCTACAACCTCAAACTTGTTGTTATCCAATGACATATCTATGTCAATCGCGGCTTTCAGTTTTTCCTCCGTGAAGTATGCGTCCGCATCTCCGGGTTCAACAGCCAGAACATCGGCATAGTTATCCGTTCTCGCTGGTGAGGATGGGGGAGTCTGTCCCCTCAGAGAATATGGTGTCCCGAATGCCCCGAATGTGCTGCCGAGGGTGCTCAGGAAGTGCCGTCTTTTCATTTGGCTCTCCGTCACGAGGGTAACGTAAAAATCAAGAACCTGGTTGTGAAGGCGCTTCTTCTGCAACAGTGCCTTCTGCGTCCGAAATGGAACTTCAATCGACTTGTTGTCTCGAAGCTGTGCCGGGTTCCTGATGGCGACTGTCACGGCAAAGAGCAAGGCGGGTTTTGCATCCCCCAATTTGACAGAGTGATCCGAAATCTGCGAATGCGCCGGGAGATGTTGATCGGAACGCGCTTCGCTGATACGTGTCGGATGCACTTAGCAAGATGCCCGGTGGCGCTCGCCAACAGCTCACGTTCTTCACCGAACCGGTGCATGGAGGGACATATCATCCAAACGGTGGCGACTACGTCGTGTTCTTGAAGGACGCCGGCGGCGAATGGTATCAGCTTTTCCGCTATGACGCCGCCGCGAAGCTCGGTATCCCGCCTTCGACGTTCGATTCAAAGAATCAAGCAGCCGCAAAAAGCGTGGTGCCACAACCTCTAACGTTCAGATCCTGCTAACGCTAGAAATCTATCTGGAGTGGTTCAGTTGCATTGCCGTCAAAGTTTGCACGAGAAACATTGTGCCGCCACAACGCGGGCACAGCCACAGCGCTCCAGAACAATCTTTAGCTCGAACAGAATCCGCA
>JAFAUR010000227.1 GCA_019243205.1 Acidobacteriaceae bacterium
ATCCTGGCTGACGGAGCTCGGCAAGCCCAGCTCGAAGTCAGCCAGTCCATTCCCTGTGTTTGCCGTCGTGAAGTTGAACACGCCGTAATTGTTCAGCAGAGTGGCCTGGACATCGCGCTCGTTTGAAAGTTCCGCGCCAATGCTAACTGCATGTCGGCCACGATTGATCGCGAGCACGTCTCTCGCTCCAAGAAAATTCGTGCCCGCAGTCGGTCCAGCGATGGATTGTGAAAGTGTGAAGTAACCGCTCACCGCGATCTGTGGCAGAGCGGGAGTCCCCTGAATCGCGAAATTCGAACCCAGATCCGCCAGCGAGGTTGAGGGCAGGTCAAGCCGTCCTCCGAAGTTGCGTGTGAAATTGATCCAACCCTGGTTGACCATAGTGGGGCTGATCGACCATGTGTGGCTCAAATTCGCGTTGTGTTGTCGCCACGTATACTGCGCCTGGGACCACGGTAAGGTGTTAGTGCCTAGCTTCAGGATGTTGAGCCCACTAGTTTCGAAATAACTGGCAGTAAGCCGTTGATTGGGCGTCAGATCCTGATCCACTTTGCCCAGGAATTCGTCAGTGTTGTAAGGGCTCGGCTTGTCGAAGCCTTGCCACTGCGTCAGAAGGCCCGTTCTCGGATTGATCTGGTTCGGCAGCGGAATGTAGTGGTTGATGATGTTCATCGCGGTAGGGTCCTGCATGCTCACCGGGATGACATTGTTCTTGAACTGAGGAGTGCCGGCCAAGAACGGATTTTTGATTGCTTTGTCGGCTGAAAAATCGCCCACCCGCTCGGCGGCTGTGGGAACTGTCACGCCGCTAATAAAGTTCGGGGTCGACTGCCTCAGTCCTTGATAGGAGAAGAAAAAGAACGTTTTGTTTCTCTTGATCGGGCCGCCAATGGAGCCGCCAAACTGATTGCGATGCAATGGAGGCTTAGCGCCTTGGTTACTCCAAATATTTGCATCCAGAATGTTGTTCCGGACGAATTCGAACAGCGATCCATGAAACTGATTCGTTCCGGAATTCGTAACCGCGTTGACAACACCGGACGAAGATCGCCCGTACGCCGCGCTGTAGTTGTTTGTGTCCACGCGGAACTCCTGCAGTGCATCAGGATTTGGCAGGATGTTTCCTGTATTGCGGAGGCCAGTCATGTTAAGGCCGCCATCCAGATAATAAGTAACAGCGCCAACGCCGCCTTCGGTGCCACCGTTAATAATTGTGATCTGCTGGGGGTACCCCAAAACGATCCCGTTTGTAGACGATCGCACCCCGGGAGTCAGCGAAAGCAAAGTGTAAACATTTCGGTTGACGATCGGCAGAGTCGTAATCTCTGCGTTTCCAACAGTGCGCCCGATAGTCGCGTTGCTGGTGTTTATCATCGGAGGCGCTGCCGTCACACTTACAGTCTCATTTACATTCCCGACCTGCAGGGTCGCGTTCACGAGCGCTACTTGGTCAAGTGTGAGGACGATCCCGCTCTGGATAAATTTCTGGAACCCGCTGGCGTCCACTCGCACTTCATAGTGGCCTATCGGCAGAATCTCAATTCTGTATTCCCCTTGCGAATTCGTTTCAGCCGAGCGAGACAAATTGGTATCGGAATTGACCGCCGTCACTCGTGCATTTGGAACGACAGCGCCGGTGGAATCCGTTACGGTGCCGTAAATGACGGTCGTCGTGCTTTGTGCCAGCGCCGGCGCAACCGCGAAAATTGCGGCGCATAACAGAACGAAAATACGTGCGCACATAGAACCCCCTCACCACAAACATCGATGGCTCGCACCGGGTGGGACCAAACCCGCGTTGCAGCAATGTTACATCCGGGCCCTATCGGAGTCAAGGGCTTTCTGAGCGTTTCTGAAATGTTAGTAAGTGCTAGGACCTGATTGCAGATGGGGCCGGGAAACCCGAACTATGGCAAGCCGAAGCTGGTGATGTGGGAACCGGCCGCAATCGCTATATACTGCTTCCCGTCCACTAAATAGGTCATTGGGGACGCCGTATTGATTTCGTTGTTCGGGAAGTGCCACAGAGTCTTCCCCGTCCGCTGATCAACGGCTACAAAGTTCCCGCCCGGGTCTCCATAGAACACAAATCCACCGGCGGTCGCCAACACTCCTGGTAACCCGCCACCGACCGCTTCGTAAGCCGGGCCAAACTCCGGAATTTCCCAAGCGATTCTCCCAGAGTCAATGTCGAGCGCGCGCAGGTACATCCGCATCGGCTCCGGTGGAGGTGGCTCTTTTTTCCAGGTATTTCGCGACAGCTTAACTACACAGCCCTCATTTGCCATCACATAATACAGTCGGGTCGCGGGACTGAACGCGGTTGCGCTCCAGTTGGCGGCAGATTTCGGACAAATTAGGTCACTGGGAGGTAACAGCTCTGGCCGGCCGTCCGGACCAATTCCGCTTGCCCAATTCAAGTTTTTAAGGAAGCTTTTCGCCAGCAGTACTTTACCATTCGTGCGGTCGAGCACGTAAAAGAAACCGTTGCGATTCGCATGTAGAAGTAACTTTCTATCTTGCCCTTGGTACCACGCGTCAACCAAGACCGGTGGCTCAGTCGAATCCCAATCATGAACGTCATGAGGAGTGAATTGGTAATACCACTTCAGTTCTCCGGTTGAGGGATACATCGCCAATACGCAATCGGTGTAGAGATTATCCCCTTTGCGATTCCGATCGTCGGAATCCGGGTAAGCATTTCCGGTGGGCCAATAGAGGGTATCGGTCTCCGGATCATAGGAACCCGTCAGCCATGTAGCGCCGCCCCCGAGTGCGGCGGGGTTTCCGTCGCCCTGCCAAGTCTCACTCCCGCGCTCGCCGGGCTCCGGCAGTGTCCAGCGGCGCCAGACTCGCTCGCCAGTAGAGGCTTTGTAGGCGCTGATAAACCCTCGAATGCCCCAATCGCCGCCGGAGACTCCGGCGATCACGAGGTCCTTGACAACCAATGGCGCCACCGTTGAACCATAGTGCAGGGGCTCATCCGGCATCACAGCTTCCCAGACTACCCGGCCCGTCGTACGGTTCAAAGCGATCAGGTGAGCATCGTTAGTCACCATGAACACTTTGTCGCCGAGAATGGCAACACCACGATTCCTTCCTAACGCCGCATCCCCAACCATCACCTGCGGACTTCGCGGACGAGAGTATGCCCAGATCTGACGGCCCGTGCGCGGATCCAGGGCATAGACGGAGTTGGGGCCGGTCACATACATCACGCCGTCGGCCACAAGCGGCGTTACCTCCAATCCGAAGGCTTCCAGCTTGTGATTGAAATAGGAGTTATC
>JAFAUR010000233.1 GCA_019243205.1 Acidobacteriaceae bacterium
ACCTACATGGATTGCCCTTACTACGAACAGTTACAGTATGCCGGAGATGCACGCATTCAGATGCTCGTTTCGCTCTATAACACTGGCGACGCCAGCCTGATGCGTAACGGCATTGAAGCCATCAATTCCTCACGAACCGCGGACGGCCTTACTTACAGCCGCGCTCCTTCTTCACTGCCGCAATACATTCCTCCGTTTTCGCTCTGGTGGATTGGCATGCTCCATGACTACTGGATGTATGTGGATGATCTGGATTTTGTCCGTTCCATGCTCCCTGGAGTAGAAAGTATTCTTCGTTTCTTTTCCGACCATCAGAAAGGCAATGGCTCCCTCCGTGCCCTGCCGTGGTGGAATTTCGTCGATTGGACAGCTACCTGGCACGACGGTGTCTCGCCCGCCGATCCCGATGGTTCTTCGTCTGCCGCGGTAGATCTCCAGTTGGTCTTGGCATTCGAATGGGCATCCGATCTCGAGAAAGCCCTCGGTGATGAACAACTGGCCTCGCGATATAAAGCCGCCGCCGGGAAATTGAGGCGAACCGTGCGCGAAACCGACTGGGATCCGGCACGCCGGATCTTTGCGGATCAACCCGCGCACCAAACTTACTCCCAGCAAGTGAACACGCTCGCGGTTCTGGCAGATGTTCTTCCGGTGAACGAATGCCGGGATGTTCTGTTGCGAGCGCTCAATGAGCCCTCAATTGAACAGTCGTCTATCTACTTTCAGGCCTACAACAACGAAGCGCTCACAAAGGCAGGCGAAGGTGGAAATTACTTCGAGAGGCTGGGTCCGTGGCGACATATGCTCGATCAGGGCTTGACCACCTGGGCCGAGACCGATACGCCCGACACACGTTCCGATTGCCATGCCTGGGGCGCAAGTCCGAATATCGAGATCTTTAGGACCGTAGCCGGAGTGACTCCGGCAGCACCCGGTTACGCTTCAGTCCGGATAGAGCCCAATCTCGGAAAACTCAATGGCCTCGAAGCAGCCATACCGCACCCGAAGGGCCGGGTCGAACTTCAAATTACTGGCGGAGCAAAGCCTCAGGCAGTTGTGCGCCTGCCGGACGGCGTTCCGGGTACCTTCATTTGGAAAGGACACTCGCATCCCTTGCATCCTGGCGAAAATCGGATTGCTCTATAGCTATTTGAGAATGTAGTCAAAATTCACGAGTGATCTTCATTGACCACGCTGCGGTAAACGGAACGTGACTTCCACCTGCACCATCACGCTGACCGGACGTCCGTCTTTCCGGGCCGGCCTGAAACGATAGGAAGAACGAACGCACTGAATCGCCTGTCGATCGAGACCCGGATGGAGGGAGCGTACGACGCCGACCACGTCGGGTGTTCCGTCCGAGCGAACTAGAACATTCAAAATCACGGTGCCCTGAATTTTGGCAGAAAGGGCTTCTGGTGAGTATTCCGGCGACGACAGATGAATCAAAACGGGCGGTGAAACTCCCGGTCCAATCGTAACCACGCCTTCGACTACACTGGTCGCATCAGGATAAGAATCTCCGGCAGGCAGTGGAGGCGGCGGAACGTTGGCTACGGTGTGGTCTTGAAATGCTTTGAGCACAGTAGCTGCCTCCTGCGGGCTCAGTGTGGACAGCCACAATTCTCCTGTCCGAGAGTCGATCCGCGGCACAACTCGTAGGACGCCGTCCAGAACCTCGCCTACTTTCGTACCGATGTGCGTTCCAGTGAAATCCATCAATCGCTGAGTTGCGTCAGGGCGCAGTTTCAGCTTTATTGTGTCGGGTGTGTACGCGTACTTGTCGAATTCCGCCGAAATGACATCGGTTTGATCGACGATTGCCGAACGGCTCAGACAATACTCAGGAGGCTTACCATTCAGGATGGTGTACGGTTTGCTATGGGCCGTGTGAGGATCATTGCATGGCACCACGGCATAAATGCCAAGGGTCAACGGGCGAACAGTTTTCGTTGGAGATTGATCAGCTCCCGCAAAAAGCGGCAGCAACAAGGAACCAGAGGCGGTTATGAGCGCACTTCCTTGCCCTTCGTACACGAGTGAGGAAAGCAATGCCGCGCATAGCTGAGGACTCTTCGGCGTCTGAGCGCAACCGTCCGGCAAGACCGGAATTGCCTTCCTGTAGTCTCCTGACTTATAAGCGACCAGCGGATCTCCGTCCGTTGAGTAGACAGAGGTCGTAGCTACGCTGAGTATTCCGAATAGGACAAATGGCTGCGCAAACGACCCTCGAAGCATAGCTTTCGAGTGGTCATGCTAGCAGATCCGGCAGGGTATGGGAACCGGGATAAATCGATTCAATACGGTTTTCGATTACCATGCCGGCTTTGAATGCATAGAGCTTCAAATGTGTCGCTCCTGCCCACTCAATAGCCTTTCGGGGTAAGAGTCCTATCACTTCACTCTCGACGATTTCTACTCCTGCATGGTCAGCCAGTCTCTTGACCTCGGAATACACAACATGTGGGGGCGTGATCTCGAAATCGGTCAGATTCATCGAAACTTGCACCAGCCCGCGCGAAACCAATGGCAGGCCGAGAGCTTTCACGCCCGGCAAACCGCCGTTGCTCGCGCGAATGGTTTTCGCAATCGAACGCGCGACGCCCAGATCGTCGGTTCTGAGATTGATATTGAAAGCGATCAAAATCTTTCTGGCGCCCACGATGACAGCCCCCGCCGTGGGATGAAGCGCAGGTCCTCCGACATCCGGCGCCTTGGAAGCGTCCGTGACAACGAGTTCGTGCAAAACTTCGAAGCCGCCCCGGCGAACGTCTTCGAGGTTCCGGCGATCTGCACGCTTGGCTGCAGCTTCGTAGTAATACACCGGGACGCCCAGTTCACTCCAGATCCGTTCGCCCGCACGATGCGCCAGCTGAACGCAATCCTCGAGCGTTGCAGTCCCCAGAGGAGCGAACGGCAACACATCTAAAGCGCCCAAACGAGGATGAACACCGGAATGCTGCCGCAGGTCAATCACTGCTTTCGCCTGCGCCGCTGCCGCTACCGCTGCTTCCAAAACAGAATCCGGCAAACCTGCGAAAGTAATGACGCTCCGATGATGATCCGCATCGCTCGTGCGGTCGAGGATCAGCGTTCCCTTCACCGCGCGTATGGCGTCTTCAATCGCATGCACTTTGGCAGGATCACGCCCTTCAGAAAAGTTCGGAACACACTCGATCATGCTTGTCCTATGTCGAACCTTTCCATCGTGTCCGGTTCAAGACCACGGAGCCCTCCCGCATCGCAATCTCGACATGGTTGATTCCATATTGTCGCGGAATCTCCCGGTAATCCGATGCATTCATCACCAGGATGTCAGCCTGTTTGCCGTATTCAATACTGCCCGTCAGATGACCGCATCCGAGAGCGTGCGCGGCGTTGATCGTGGCCGCGCAGATCGCTTCTTCCGCCGTCAGTCCGAAGCGGAACACGGCCAATGCCAGTGCCATTTGCATACTGAACGTGGCGACCGACAACGAGTCATAACCGCTCGAAAGCGCGAGTGCTCCACCCTCATCGACAAGCCTTCTGGCGGCCGAGTCCGTGCTGCCTTCGAAAGCTTCCCGTCCGGCCGGAAAGACAGCAATCGCAGGCGAGTGTGCCAGAACATGGGTTTCCTTTTCGCTCAGCCCAGGCCGGCTTGACACTGTATGCGGATTCAGTTCGGACAGCAACAACGAAAGATGGTCCGGGTCACCGCCGGGCCAGAACAGCTTCACTCTGATACCGATGATTCGTGCCGCACCCAGAATTGCAAGTTTTGGGACAGGCGTTCCATTCGCAGTAAATTCGATGCTGTGCACAAGGCGTCGCCGCGCCAGGACTTCGAACGTCGCTTGCAACTGCTCGACGTGTCCCTGTGGATTTTCCGGAAACGGTGCCAGCTTCCAGGTTCGACTCAACCGCACCGGATTGCTGCCGATTTTGGCCAGTCTCCGGAGAATGGAAACGTCTGCCTTAAGCTCTGCCGCGTTCGCTGTAGCTTTGATATCCGCTGCCAGCGTCCCGTGCGACAAACACGAGCGGAGCAGGTCAAGCGTTTCGGTTTGAAATGCGCTCAGACGTCGGTGGTGCGCCGCGCCAAGTCCATCCATGCTGAGACTCATGCTGGCGTCCACCAGGCCCGGCATTGCTACGCGCCCACTGGCGCTTATCTCTAGGGCATTCCGCGCCTCTTTCAGGTTCTCGATCCTCCTGGTGGATCCGACGGAAACAACGAGTCCGTCGCGTATCAGAACAGAACCGTCCTCGATAATCCCTAGATCCCGAAGATATGCACCTCGACGGACGCCGCTTGGGCCGCGCAACGTAACCAGTTGCTTCGCCCCTCGGAGCAGTATGGTCTGTGGCACTCGGCAGGAGAGCGGATGCAACCGCCTCCCAAGGTTCTAAGTATGGCCCATCGCACGCATCAGCATCTGGAAGCTGAGCCAATTCTGAAGAAATGCGTACAGCGTGATAACGATTGCTACGCCCGCCATTGCCTTCCAGAAAACCTCGCGCGGGCTGTTGGGCATTCCCGGAAGGCCCGCCATCAAGCCGATGACAAAGCCGCCTGCCAGCCCTCCAATGTGCGCGGCAACATCGATCCCGAAACCCGGCAGAAAGCTGAAGATCAACGCGTATATCGCCCATCGGCCGTAGAAGGAGCGCACGGCAAGCGCAAGCGGGTCCGTGCGTCGCCGCACTCCCATGGCCAGCATGATCCCGATCAATCCGAAGCAGGCGGCGGAAGCTCCTAAAGAGGGCACGCCGGGACGCCACATCAAGCTGAGCCAGAAGCCGGTAATGGTGGAAAAGATGTATGCAACGATCAACCTGCTCGTCCCGTAAAATTGCTCCACTTCACCAACCAGGTCGAACAACGCCCAGGAGTTCATCGCGATGTGGATGAACCCGCCATGCAGAAAACCGGCTGTAATCAATCGCCAGTACTGGCCTCGATAAATGTAGGGTGCAAATTTCGCTCCCAAGGCGACCAGAGTTGGCAGCTGCAGGTTCTCTGGTGAGGAATGGAAAACACTGTAATTGACGATAAGCTCGATCAGAAAGAAGGTGATGTTGATGATCAGGATAATGACGCTGGTGAGATTCGCGCGCGGCAACAGCGAGGCTCCAAGCTGAGATGCCCGCAAATCAATCGCGCGAGGCCCGAGCTGCGTATTGCAATACGGGCAAATGCGGTCAGTGATGCTGATGAATGCCCGGCAATTCGGGCACATGCGGCGCTTTTCCACCGCTTCATTGTAGCGGCGACTCTCAGATACTTGCTCAGATGGAAAAATTGAGTCTCCCCCGGCTCGGCACAAGCGGAAATCGCATAGTGAACGTTCGCACGGGCGAGCCGGTTTTGCTGCGGGGGATCAATCTGTCCGGTCTCGAATATTGTTCTCCGGACGGCTCGGGATCGCTGACCAAAGTGCGGATTACACCCGAAGTGATCACGGAAATTGTCGAAGCCTGGAACGCCAACGTGATTCGCGTCCCCTTCAATGCCGAGTGGGCTCTAGCGCGCGACGGCTATGATCCTGAACCGTACCGCGCGGCGTTGTCAAGCGTCATCAACATGGCTGCCGACCTGGGCGCGTATACAATTCTCGATTTGCACTGGCTCGACGCACACACCATCCGCGGGTCAACCGGCGGCAAGCCGAATTTCGTTCCCCCGCTGCCAAACGCGGACGCCGTTACGGTTTGGGCCCAGCTTGCCGAAATCTGGTCAGATGAAACCGCGGTCCTTTACGATCTCTTCAACGAGCCGCATGACCCGCTACCGGACGACTTCGAGCCCCTGCTCGGTGTTCGCGAAGATGGCTCCACGTTCGTGCTCCCCGATCGTCGCGTTGGTCCGGAGCAGTGGCTGCCTTGGGCACGGCAACTAATTGCTGCAATTCGTGGCAAGAACTCGAATTCACTGATTTTCGTGTCTGGAACCGATTGGGGCTACGATCTGCAAGGCTGCCTGCTTCCGGACATTCCGAACCTGGTTCATTCGAGCCACGTATACGCGTTCAAGGCTAGGAGCTGGGAGAAAGCGTTTAGTAGGTTGTCCATTTCCGCTCCCGTTTTCATAGGCGAATGGGGAGGCACCCGAGACGATCTCGAATGGGGTCGGAAACTTGCTGGCTATCTCGAAAAGCGCGGCTTCGGCTGGACAGCTTGGAGCTGGTCCGATCATCCGAGACTTGTCGAAAATTCACCCGAAACCCCGTTCAAACCGACACAGTTCGGGGAGTTGGTTCGTGCGCTCCTTCGCTCCGAATTGCCCGGTGCCTAGCGCGAGGAAAGAACGATCTGGTTGCCTTCCGAGTCCTTCAACATGACGAACGTTCCCCATTTCTGTTTTTGCGGCGGACCTGCGAATTCGACGCCCTTACCCTGCAACTCGGTGTAGGTCTTCTCAACGTTGTCCACCTCCCACGATGTGTTCAGGAATGTGCCGATCCTGTCCTCGTGACCGTCGGGTGTGAAGAGTACGACCCCAGTTTCTGCTCCGGGGATCGACAGCTCAATCCAGCGCTGATTTTCAGAAAACTGTTGATCCGTCAACACGCGAAAGCCGAGCTTCTCGGTATAAAAAGCAAGGGCGCGATCCTGATCGCCGACGGGAATTCCCAGAAACTTGATTCGCTTGATCATGCAGGTTCAGAATGCCAGCCTTGGGCAGCGAAATCAATGCGCTCACAACAACGGGGTGCTAACGATGCTATAGCATTCCTTGCTGTAGATGAAAATTGATGCCTACATTCTCGACACCCTGATGCGCGACCTGGTCGCACACAGCCGGTCGGCTGCGGCCTTTCTCGTTTATCTCCAGCTCTATCGGCAAACTCATGGCGCCGGGCGCGAATCGGTTGCAATCAGCCACTCTGTACTGGGCGAAATCATCGGAATCTCCAAACGGTCCGTTCAGACTGCACTGGCGCATCTGATCGACCGGCGGCTCATCCGAAGGCGAAAAGCGAAACCAACTTCAGTCCCCGTATACACGGTGCTGACGCCATGGGTCACCAGGGGCAAAACATGAGCGAGTCTGGGAATCTTGCCCAGCGATTTCGACATGCTACCTTCGTGATATTTCGATGTGGATTTTTGCCTTTGTCGTCCTATTTATCGCTGCTTTCCCCGTCTCGTCACCTAGGCCGCCAGAAGCCGCGAAGTCCTACGTTTCCGCACGCCGTGCTGAACTCGTCGACCAATTCAAAGAATTTCTCTCCATCCCGAACATTGCCGCAGACCCTAACGGTTTGAAACGCAATGCCGACTTCCTGGTCGCGCAGCTCCGTGCACGTGGCGCTGAAGCCCAGTTGCTTACCGCGGACGGATTGCCGGCTTCTGTTCCTGCGGTCGTTTACGGGGAGATCAAAACTCCCGGCGCGCGTCGGACCATCGTTTTCTATGCGCACTATGACGGTCAACCGGTTACGCCTTCAGAGTGGGACGACGGAGCGCCTTTCTCGCCGGTTTTGAAACAAGTGGATGGCGAAGAACGGATCTACGCCCGGGGCGCGGGCGACGATAAGGCGGCGATCTTTGCCCAGCTCACCGCGCTCAGTGCCTTGCAGTCAGCCAAAATTCCGCTCAAAGACAATCTCCGGTTCGTCTGGGAAGGCGAGGAAGAGGCCGGTTCTCCTCACCTGGAAGAGATTCTAATGGCGAATCGCAAACTCATCGAAGGGGAGATCTGGCTGGTTTGTGACGGTCCTGTGGCCCAGAACCGAGAGCAGACACTGATCTTCGGAGCGCGCGGCGACGCACATGTCGAAATCACGGTTTATGGTCCGAGCCGCCCGCTCCACAGTGGCCATTACGGAAACTGGGCGCCGAATCCCGCTATGATGCTGGTGCAGCTTCTGGCGGCCATGAAGGACGCGGACGGCCGTGTGCTGATTCCACATTTCTATGACGGGATTCAACCCCTCGGTCCGGTAGAGAAACGGGCTCTCGCCGCGGCTCCCAACCTGGATGACGAGTTGAAGCGCGAACTCGCTCTCAATCGCACAGACGGAGGCGGGAGAACGCTGCTTGAACTTCTGAACGAGCCTTCTCTCAACATCAACGGCATCTCTTCCGGCCAAACGGGCGCGCATTCCACCAACTCCATCCCTTCGACCGCGACGGCTGACCTAGATCTACGTCTCGTTGTAGGCATCGATGCCAAGACTCAGCAGCAACGAGTCTTGGATTTCATTCGCTCGCAAGGCTACTTCGTAACCGACCGCCAGCCCACACGAGATGAACTGCTGAGCCACCCCCGAGTTACATACATCAAAGCGGATGCCGGTGAAAACGCCTCGCGTACGCCCATGGACCTTCCTGTCGCGGCTGAAGTCATCAAAGCCGTCGAGAGTGCGCGCGGGAAGGTGATTCTGATGCCCACCTCAGGAGGCACGGTTCCGCTCGAAGCCATGGAGCGCGCCGCCCAAACGAAAACCATCAGCGTTCCCATTGCAAATCACGACGACAATCAGCACGCCGCGAATGAAAATCTGCGATTGCAGAATCTCTGGGACGGGATCGAGACGATGGCTGCGCTGATGACAATGCAATAGCGATGGCGAATTCCGAATTTCCCGCGA
>JAFAUR010000608.1 GCA_019243205.1 Acidobacteriaceae bacterium
ACCACTTCGCTGCACCGAAGATTTGGTTCCCCGCTCCGTGCGCCTCGATCAACTCCAATTTATGACCCGTCACTCCCATTCCGAACAGGCCACTGAAGAATTTCTCAACTCCTTCTGGTCCTTTGATCACGACATGGGTGGATGGAAGGAGGATGGCATCTTGGGTGTAAAAGGCAGCGATCGCCTTTGCGTCGCCCTTGCTGAAGGCTTGGTCCCAAGCAGAGTAAGCGGCTTTGACCTCTTCTTCTGGCGAGGCGGCGTAGGTCGCGACCGTTGCTGTGCCAAAGAGCACAAGCATGGCGGCGCAGAATAAACGAATTTTTCGCATGGCTTGTCCTCCCCATTTCCAGCGCAGGCGATAGCGCGAGGCGGCTTCCAACTGATCAGTTTCAATTCGATCAGGCATAGGCAAACGACGCTGTCCCGCCCCGGTAAAGGAAAATGCAGCCGCTATCGCCAGGTTCCTTTAGCTCAGGGGAACTGCTTCCGGATGAAATTTCGGCGCCTCTCGGGAAAGCGACGCGTCTTGCGCATTCTCGTTTTCCAAGGCAACAGGGCGGCCACGGACGGCCGCAATGCCAGAGGCTCTACGCGCCCCGGTCGGGGCCCTGGTGAAGACAAACTGAGACAGAAGTCAGTCGAAGGAAGCGGTATTTTTTCCGAGCTACTGAAGTCCGCAATGGGTGTCGTTAGCGAAAATCCGAGTCCATCAAGGGAGTGTCTGGTCTGCTCCCGAAACCGGACGTCGATCGTTTATGAGTACACGCCCGAACGCTTCCCCCAGATGATGGTGCTCTTGGTCGACCAAAGGGAAAATTGATATGACGGCCACTTCGGAAAAGAGCGCGTTGCTCATCGGCGCTTCTCGTGGGCTGGGCTACGCGCTCGTTGAGGAATATCTCAACCGCGGCTGGCGTGTCGTCGCCACAGAGCGCGGGCGGTCCAAACTGCATGAGCTTGCCGAAACCGCCGGCGAGCGGCTCGAAATTGAAATGGTCGACATCAACAAGCCCGCTGACGTCGACGCGCTTCGCGAGCGTCTGGCAGCGAAGGAGTTCGACCTGCTTTTTGTCAACGCTGGGGTAAAGAATGACGATCGGGAGACGATCGCGGATGTTTCAACTGAGGAATTCGTGCGCGTCATGGTGACGAATGCCTTGAGCCCCATGAGGGTCGTCGAAAGTTTCCATGATCTCGTAAGGGCGACTGGTATTGTCGCGGTCATGTCCTCAGGTCAGGGCAGCATCGCGAACAATCAAAATGGCGGTTACGAGGTATATCGCGGCAGCAAGGCGGCGCTGAACATGTTCATGCGGAGCTTCGCCGCCCGCCACCGCGACGACCAGAGGACGCTTCAGGTCCTCGCCCCGGGGTGGGTGCGCACCGACATGGGGGGTCCGAAAGCGCGCCTCGACATCCAGGGCAGCATTCCCAACTTGATCAACACAATTGAAGCGCATGCGGGCGAGCCCGGTCTTCAATACCTCGATTATCTCGGCCGGACGGTCCCATGGTGAGGAGCGTTATCCTTGTCATGGCGGTCTGGCTTCTTGAGAGGCGTCGAGTACCTCGACCTGGTATAGCTGACCTCGGCGTTCCTTCTACATGAACGTGCACCGACTGCTTTGAGTTGACCATTCCCTCATCGAGAAAGGATGACGACATTCGTGGTCGCCGTCGAAGGGGGTAATCACGTTCGTTCAGCATGGTGTCGCTGATCGCCATGGTGCCGGAGAACGAATGTAGTATTCCCGCCTTGATCGTATCTTCCGCACGCGCGGGAGCGGCGACAAGGCCCCAAAAAAGTCGCGCCGAGCGCGACCCGAGAGCTGCCCTTCTGTTGAATTCTCCACCTTTCATGCGTCGCAACATGCGACCGCAGGAGATGGGCAGGTCCCGTGTCAAGACATCGGTCCCTCAAAGACCGCACTCGCACGTCTTGAGAGAGCAAAAAGTGCACGGAAATGTGCCTAGAAAATCGCGAATGCTCATTTTGCGAGCAACACGCGGGTGGACTGCGTCCGGCGCGGCATGCCGCCTATCATAGCGAACGGCCATGATCGTCGGCACGCGCGCCCATCCGCCATACGTGATAGCGACCAGGCGGGGACGGCCCGGCCCACCCCCTTGGTATGACCTTTGCTTTCATCACACGTGCTTCACGCGCCCTCAAAGCGCCGGCTCATCACGTGCCCTGGAGACTATCGCCGTGCATCTCGCGCCTCATGAGGTCGACAAGCTGACGCTTGTCGCGACCGGCCTCCTCGCCCAACGCCGCCTCGCGCGCGGCCTGCGGCTCGGCTATCCCGAAGCCGTTGCGCTGATCTCGACGGTGCTGCTGGAGCGTATTCGAGACGGAAAGCATTCAGTCCCGGATCTCATGGACATGGGAGGCAAGCTGCTCGGCAGGCGCGAGGTGCTTCCGGGCGTGCCGGAGATGGTCGGCGAGGTGCATGTCGAGGGCACCTTCCCTGATGGCACGAAGCTCGTCGCCGTCCGCCAGCCCATCACGCGCACCAAGGGGGACTTGAAACTTGCCCTCTATGGCAGCTTCCTTCCCGTTCCCGCTGCCTCATTGTTCGGCAAGGCGGAGGCTGCCACGGCTGGCCATGTGACCGCGGCGAAGGGTAGCCTCAAG
>JAFAUR010000727.1 GCA_019243205.1 Acidobacteriaceae bacterium
GCACTCCGTGTGCTTCGTCGTGCGGAAGAGTTTTTTCGAGCGTCTGCAGATCGGTGATGGCCTCCCCTGTCGATTTATTTACGTCTCTTTTCAACACTTCCATGGCTGCTTGCGTACCGGCCACCCATGCGCGGCGTCGGGCAAAGATGTTATTGATCGCAATAGGATCGCCTGCAGCCGTATCGTCCGAAAACACCACGGCAGTTACCGTGGGAAGGACCGTGCTACCCGGGCCTGGCGCGCCGATATGCTCAGTAACCGTTCCGCCGGCGGGCACTGCTATTCCATTTGGACTGTTCTCGGCATCGTATTGGCCCTGCTGGATCTTGCCGTCTGCGGCAATGTAGCGCAGCGATACTGAAAACGCGGTGATGTCCTTGGTGCTGCTGTTTGTGAGCACCAGATCGATCGTGCCGTCCTGCGTTTTGCTAACTGATACCTGCAGCGGAGTCTGAAACAACCCAGGGAACTGCGCGGGGAATGCCCGGATTTCCGTTGAAAATAGCGGCTCTCGAATAACTCACTTTACGACGCTCTTTTCCTTTTGGCAAGATTTGAGTTATTCGCAACAAACGCTTGCAGATCTGTGAGAAACATCGGAATCTGCTTGCATCCCTTAATACGACGGAATTGTTTCTGAGCGGCAAGCAGGCCCGACCCCACCCAGCGCTCTCGCTGATCGCCGCCATGCCATCGCTTAACATTGAGGCAAACCCGTTCAACAATGGCGAAGGCCGACTCGATGACATTGGTGCTGGCGAAAGTTAAACGCAACTGCCGTGGAACGTGAAGCCGATGGACCGTCAACGTTTCTTCCAATCCTTCAGCTAAGCTGCGAGCTGCACTCGGATTCACGTGCATTAATGCGTGATGTAAGCCATCCAGCGCTTGCTTCGCCGCAGCGTAATCTTCCAGAGCGTAGGCCGCATTCAGCTTTCTAGCAACAGCTGCTTTATGCTCGTCGGGCAAATGGTCGAGCACGTTGCGCCGCTTGTGCACCTGACAACGCTGTATCGGTATGGAATCGCCAGCATACTTTTTCACGGCCGCATGCAGCGCTTTGCCGCCGTCCAAAACGTACAACCGCGGCTCGCTGAAATCCAGCCCACGCTCCATCAAATCGGCGAGTAATTCGCCCACCACCGTCGCGTTCTCGGTGGCTCCTTGTCGAATGCCCAGAATCGTTTTCCGCCCGTCATAGCCGATGCCCAGCGCGACAATCATCTGCTGTCCCTCGAACGGCGTGGCATCGACGACCAGCGCGCAAAACCGCAACTTGTCTAGCCTCCGCTCCATCAACTCTTTTAACTTCGCGCGACTAGCCTCGATGAAGTGTTCACTCACCGTACTCTTCTCTATGCCGTAGGCTTCGCTGAACTCTCGTATGGCGCGCCCGTATCTGCGTGTGCTCAGGCCCAGCATCAGTTTTTCCCACACCGTTTCCGTCAAAGGTTCGCCGCGATGGAACAGCTCATAACTGCCCAAGCGCACTTCTTCATCCTCAGTGCTTCGAACTCTCGGACGCTCGATCGGCACCTTTTGGCCCATCACCACGCAGTAACCGCGCTCTTTGCCCCATCGGTTCGCATTGCGCTCCGGCTGTCGTTGACTGCGTTCGCCGGCTACTTGTCGTACTTCCTCCTCCATCAGCAAGCTCATCAATTGCAGTCCTGCCTGGCGCACCAACTCGCCCACCCCTTCCCGTAGCCAGCCCAGCATATCTGCCATCGGTAGCACCATCTGCACCACCGGGTTCCCTTCAGCAGCCATCCCTTGTAGCCGCTTCACCGCCCGCTGCGATTCGATCTGGTATGGTTTCTTCATTAGCGACTCTCCTTTTTCTCGGTAAGAAAATTGCTGTCAACCTATCAAAAGTTGCCAGCTCGAGAGTCGCTACTTTCTACGATGTACCGGGCATTCCCACTGCGCGCACGCGAGCAAGCTCGCCGCCACGAATAGGAATGGTTTCGGAATCGCACGTGTCATCGCCTTCGTTCCTTTGCTTGCCATCATCTTGTGTTCAACCGGAGTTGACGCGCTGTTGTCTTGGGCTCCCTACTCTGCTTCCATGCTTACCCTGGCTACGCGACCGGTGTATTGTTGTACCAGCGCCATTGCAGCGTCCATTTGATCGCCCGTTAGATGCTGAGAGAAACGGTCCTTCTGTTTACGGGCTATAAGATTACCGGCGCGGTCAGCCAGCACTAGATAAGCAAACGCGTTTACTACATTGGCCTGGACACCATCCCCCGATGCAAGGCAGTCTGCCACAGCGACCTGTGCGAATGGGTATCCCTGCTGCGCCGATGCCTCAAAATAATGGTAAGCTTCAGCGTAATTCCGCTTGATTCCTACCCCGCCGCTATACATGCTTCCTAGCCGAAACTCAGCAAGGGCATTGCCTTGGCGAGCTGCCGCCAGATATAGGTCGAAAGCCTTTTGCACATCCTTCGGAACACCTACGCCAACACGATAGATGTCTCCGAGGTAAGTTTCCGCCAAGTCGTCACCAGCCTGTGCGCCTCTTGTTAAGAATTGAACCGCATTTTTCGTGTCCACGCTTACGCCTTCACCATGTAAGTAGGCGCGCCCGAGCAACCCTAGCGAACGGATATCGCCTGCGGCAGCAGCCTGTGACAGCAGAGTCACGGCATACGCCTCATCCTGCGGTACCCCGAGGCCTCTTCCATACAAGATCCCTAAATATCGGAGACCTACCGGGTCCTTCTGCGAAGCTGCAGCGTCGATGAGCTGTGTGCCGGTTGCAACGTCCCGCTTAACGCTGTGACCGAATACATACATACTGCCGAGCCACGCGCTAGCTTCAATGGACCCCGCATCCGCCGCTTGTTTGAACAGTTGGAACGCCACCGAGTAATTCTTATTGATGCCATAGATCAACGTTTTGGCCTGTGCGAGAGCCGTTGCAGCCTCTTCTTGGCCAGCGGGAGCTTGTTGGGCATATGAGCCG
>JAFAUR010000815.1 GCA_019243205.1 Acidobacteriaceae bacterium
ATGAAGACTGTCGTTCTCAAGCAGGTGCGCATGTAAACGGGCATCCACGAAATAAAGAGCGGAAAACTGGGACGGGCCTAGAGAGAAAGGAGGAAGCGTCGATTGGGGGGCTTTGCGGCTTTCCGGGTCCGTCCAAGCAAGCCACTCACCGCTGGAGTGGCCCGGGTTCATGCCCGAAATGATTACGTCCATTCCGGAGACTTGCCGTGACAGCTGCTCGCGTTTAGACGGATTCGGGTCTAATCGCAGCTCGGTAAAGCGTCCAGGACCGCTGTTGTCCGGGATCGCAACCCGCCTTCCGTCTGCAGAAAGCGCCCAACGTCCCAACATCCCGACGAGCGCAAAATTCGTTCCTCCCAGTTCTGGCCCCTTTCCCTTTACCGGGTCGAGCTCGTAATACGTTTGGCGGCCATTGTGGGTAGTGCGCAACACGCAGATGTTGCCGGAACCTGGCACGCTGCAGCGAAATTCGTCCAGCCGTTCGCCCAAAGGAACTTCGAATATCTGTCCGCCTGTTTTCGGTACGCGCATCAGCCGCATATCCACGAAGCCGCCATCTACTGTTCCTCGTGCTTGTACTTTCCGTTCCGACATGAACAGGACCCACTTCCCGTCTGGAGACAGTTGCGGATAGTAATTCTCACGCCCGGAGGAAGCCAACAGTTCGGGTTCTCGCCGGCGTATATTTTGTCGAAAGATCTCCGAGTGTCCGTTCCGCCCCGATTCGAAGATCACCGACTGGCTGTCGGCACTCCAGGCGTGGGGATAGTTGTAGTTCTCTTCGGAGGTCAGCCGGAGCGATCGCCGCATTGAGGGCGGCTTCGGCTCCCAGTCCGCCGTATAGATCGGGTCCGAGGTGTCGGTGCGAACAACAAACATCGTCTGCCCATTGACAGTCCCCGTGAGATTCGAAAGGGTCGCATGCGAGAAATGAGAGATTTGTTTCAGAGTGGAGGTCAGCTGTCCAGTTCTCGAATTCAGCGGCAGGGACCATATATTGAACGCTGCACTGTCACGGGCGAAATCCTGCCGCAGAAAGACAAACGCACCCGAAGCTTTGAAAAAGCCGGATGTGAAGCGGAGCGGCCCGATCGAGATCGTGTTGTGACCGGGATGCAGATCTGCCGCCGCCAAATCACTCGAATCACAGAAGTCGGGGTTAATCGTGACGTCCGGACGATCTGCGCTGCCGCGGCAGCCGGAAAGCCGGTGAACCCAAAGCCGTCTGTCGTCCTCGGACCAGAAGAGTGCAGCTAGATGAGTTCCGGCGGGTACGCTCATGAGAAGACGTTCCGCTGCTCCTGGGTTGGCTCGCACGCATACCTGGTGTGAGCTGTTCAGCCACGCAATCTGCTTCCCGTCATGGGACACGGCAGCCATTTGCATATCATCAGCGAGGCGTCGAGGTGTATCCGAGGCCAACGGGATCTGCCACGCTTCGAACTTCCCGTCGGCTGAGCCGATCGCAAGCAGGTCTTGGTCACTCGGGAACAATAGCTGATAGCAGGTCAGGCGTTCAGGGCCCGTCAACTCGCGTACTTTGCCACTACGGTTATTGCGGACAAAGAAGCCGCCGTCAATCGTCGCGTAAGCCAGCTCGTCACCGCTGCGGGAAAGAGTCGCCGCCGTGATGTCGTGACCGCTGCTGTAATGTGTGATCTGCTCAAACTTTGGGACGGAGCGCTCTTTCACGCTCCGAAGCCAATACATCGCGACCGAAACAAGCAGCAACAGACAGAGCAGTAACGCTACGACAAATCTTTTTTGCGAAGGGACTTCGAGTCGGGCGAGCACCTGCTCGACTTCGCTCGCCGTTGGACGCCGGAGCGGCTCAGGGCTGCGCATGCGAGTCAGAATAGAGTGTTCCGCGATACCTGCTTCTTCGAGAACCAGCGCGAGTGAGTAAATGTCGCTGGCGCTGGTAACGGCTTGGCCCGCTTTCTGCTCCGGCGACATATATCGAACCGTTCCCACCGGCAGACTGATTTTCCGATTCGCTGCAGCCTGATCGCGAATATTCTGTGCAAGGCCGAAGTCGAGAACCTTTACGAAATCATCCTCACGCACCATCACGTTTTCGGGCTTGATATCGCGATGGACGATGCCTTTCTGGTGAGCAGCCGCCAAAGCGCTCGCCAATTGCCGGCCTATGTGAATCACACGCTGAGCCGGCAGCCGTTTTGCCTTCAGAAGCTTTCGCAGCGACTGCCCTTCCACCAGCTCCATCGCGATCGCAAGACCCCATGACGTCTGGATCAACTCGTATACGGTAACGATATTGGGATGGTTGAGACGCGAAGCTAAACGCGCCTCAGAGATAACTTGCGATGTGGATGCGTGATCGGCTTCGACAGCGCTCGGCAGAAACTTCAACGCGACGGTCCGCCGTAGTTCGGTATCTTCTGCGGAATACACCTCGCCCATCCCGCCTTGACCGATACGCTCGATCAGGAGATAGCGGCCGACGGTATCTCCGACTCTGCGGTCCGCCGCGGGCGGATACGCCGCTGCCATCTGAAGCTCTTCAAACACCGCAAGGACCCGGCTTTCGACCTCGGGATCTATTGTGGCGCCACGGACGTATTCGCACTGCGCCTCCGCATCCAGGTCGCCAGCAGTCTCGCACAGGATCCAAGCCGCGCGCCATTGTTCGTCAGTCAAACAAATTGCTCCATAATTTCTTAGAGCGAGTGCAGGCTCCCGAAAACTGCCATGCAAGAGCGCTTTCTCAGGCGGCTTGCAACTTTTCCCGTAACCACTCTTTACAGAAGCTCCAATTCCGGGCTACCGTACGCGGCGCGATGCCCAAACGCATGGCAATTTCATCTACGGACAACCCCTCAAAAACCTTCATTTCCACAACACTACGCAAACGTGGATGAATGCTTGCCAGCTTTTCCAGGAGCTCATCGATCTCCTGCACGGTCGCATCACCACGCTCTTCCAGCGTCTCGAATTTCGCGATATCGATCTTTGTTATCCGGTGCGACGATAAACGCGCATGATCGATCAGCAGATGACGCATCACATGAGCCGCGAACTGTAAGAACTGATCCCGTTCTGAACGCTCGGCGGCCTCCGGCTTCGGCAGCGATTTCACCTTTATTAACTGAAGATAGAGTTCGTTTACCAGCAGAGAGGGCTGCCAGGAGTGCTGGCTTCCTTCGGCCTTCATCTTAATGGCGGCCAGACGCCTCAATTCCGGGTATAGAAGGGAAAAGAGCTGGTCAGCCGCTTCGCGGTCTCCGGAGCGGAAGCGGGCCATCAGACTGGCGACTGTCTTTGAGGTTTGCTGGGATGCCACCGGTAGGAATATTCTAATCGCGATGTGGTCACGAAATGTCGGTCGGCTGATATGGACTATCCGTTGGACCCGAGAGTCGCGCCCGTTCCAGCGTCAAACAAATTTCTGAAAAAGTTTTCGCCGGATGGCAGTTTTTCTACGGGCTGCTCTCGCTCTAGAAAATGTATGGCTACCTCGAAAATGCTCGCCAAGAAGGATTCAAAGTGTTATGTGTGTGGACCTGACAACCCGCTCGGATTACAGGTTCGGTTTCGCCAGGATGGCGCTCAGGGAAGCGTAGCACGCTATCTCGCGCGTCCGGAACATGG
>JAFAUR010000848.1 GCA_019243205.1 Acidobacteriaceae bacterium
GAGCACCGTAGTGCTATCACTGAAAAAAGAAGGAGATATCCCCTCAATGAAGAAGATCATGATCGCCACCCTGGGCCTTTCGCTCCTCTCCGGTACGGCCGTTTTCGCGCAGAATACTTCTAGCGGAAGCGACACCATGAAGAGCACGCACAGCAAGAAGAAGTCCAAGAAGAAGGGTACCGACACAACCAGCACCACTTCGACTTCGACGAGCAAGTAAATTTACTTAAGTTTACGAGCAGCCGATTTCGGCACAGTATTGACGCGGCATTGAGCTCGAACGGCTCAATGCCGCGTTTCTACTTTTCGCAGCATATTCATCGCAAACTTGCGCCCATTTACGCCGACACAGTTGAATAGGATCTATCTCGGCTGTTTCGGCGCCTACCTGTTGAGCGCATTTCTCTTCGTACAGTACAAGCCGTTTTGGCTCGATGAAATCATTCAGTTGCTGCACACGCGCGACGTGGCGTTCAGCAGAATGCTGGCGGGATCGCGTAATCCAGGCGCTAGTTTTCTTCCTGACTTCTTTCAATGGCTTCTCGTCAAGGTCCATTACAGTCGGGCGATGGCCCGCGGGCCTGCATTTCTTTTCGGAGCGGCGTCCATTTGTCTCTTCTCGAAACTCGTGCGAATGGCCGGTTTGAGCTCTGAATTTGCCGTAGCAGCAGCGTTTGCGCTATTGCCGATAGTCCTTCGATACACGACAGAGGCGCGCCCGTACTCGCAAGGACTGTTCTTCACGATTGCAGCTCTGGTGCTGCTCGTCGCAATTGAACAAGCGCCAACGATTCCCAGGAGTGCTTATCTCTTTTTGGCGACTACAGCAGCAATGTATTCACATCCATTCACGATTTTTCCCATAATCGCGGCGGCATTCGTTTTTTCAACTCCCTTCCGAAACGCAAACTGGCGATTGCTGCTGTTGCCGGTGCTCGGCGCCTGTGTCGCTTTCGCGCCGTGGTGGGCCACAGCTGTGACCACCTGGAACGGTGCTGTAGCAGGTAGTGTCTCAAGTGCCTCGAGCACAGTATTCGATTGGAAAACTCCTTTCCGGGTTCTTCATGAAATCACCGAAGGAGGATACGTCACCGGAGTGTGTTTGCTTTTGCTGATGTTGATCAGCGTGTTTTCAAGCGACGCTCAGAAACCGCGCCGGTTCGCTGCGAGCGGATTCGGTGGATTAATTCTCATTCTGCTGATTGAAGATCGGCTGCACTACTATTTCGCAGCAAGGCATCTTGTATTCTCATTGCCTCTGTTGGTTGTTGCTGCCGGGTTCGCGTTAGAACCCGCGCCCAAGTTTTCACGTGCCATCGGGCTGACCCTATGGGCGATATTGGTTACCGGTTCAGTTACATCGATAATTATCGGAGCTCTGCGGCCTCGGGAGAACTGGGACGCAGCGGCAGCAAAACTCGCGCTGCTTGCACGCCAAGGGGATTGCATCGTCACTGCGGGGAACGGTCACCTGCGCTATTATGCCTTCTTCGAACCTGAACTCAACAAAGTCTCGTGCCAATGGCAGGCTGTAACAAGAATCGAGCTTGCCGTCGATCCCTATGACGCCGGGGAGAAGCTTGCCGCCATTTCGGATCTCACCGCTAAAGGATGGCGGCAGAGCGGAGAGGAAGAGACCGGTAAGTTCCAAGTTATCGAATTTCGTAGGCAGGGCGACCGGGGCAATACCCCAACCCGGAGTTAAACGGACGAATTACGGCAAACCGTTTGATGTGCCCGGGAATGTCCTCAACTCAATTCCAGCTTGTACCGGGTAGCGGCCAATGTATAGAGGCGGCGCCAGACCAGCCGGTTAATCACAACAACCATTCCGCTGATGACGGCCGTTGCGGCCAAGAGCAGGGGCAAGTTGCCGGCGTCGGTAGCCCGGCTAATCACCGCGCCGATACCCGTGAGTGAGAACGTCTGTCCACGGAAGCGAAAATATTCAGCAAGGATGCTAGCGTTCCAAGCTCCGCCCGACGCCGTGACTAAGCCGGTGATCAGATACGGGAAAATCGCGGGAAGCAGCAGGTGCCGCCAGCGCTGGAGCGCGCTGAGTTGGAAGATATCGCAAACTTCTTTCAGGTCGGATGGGATCGCGCTCGCGCCCGCGATGACGTTGAACAGGATGTACCATTGTGTTCCCAGCAGCAGCAAGAGAATGGACGCAATTCCCAATCCGCTTCCGATCTTTATAAGCAAGAGGAGGAGGATGGGGAACAACGCCGGCGCGGGTACGGATGCCGCGACCTGCGCGACAGGCTGAAAGATTGCGGCAAGCTTGGGGCGCAATCCGATGAGTACACCCGCCGGGATGGTCCAGAGCGCAGCCAAAACCAGAGTGAGTTCGATGCGAAGGAACGTTGCTCCCGCTCCCCAAAAGATCTGATTGAGGTCGGTCGCCGTAAGTTCAGCCAGCATGATGCTCATTCGCACCGTCGCATACAGCATGCCCGTCACTGCCAAAACGAGAAGAAAGCGCGAGAACCATTTCGCGGTTCTACGTGGCTGAGGGTCGGGATTGCGCCGGGCATTCGAACGCGCAAACCGCAATATCAGAGCTTCTCGGGATGGCGTAATTACCGCGTCTTCAACTCGCTCCAACAGTTTCGATCTGCGGAGCAGTTGAAGTACGCGTGAGCCCGGCCGTTCTGAAGCCTCGATTTGCTCGAATTTGAATTTGTCGCTCCACGCGATTATGGGACGCCAGAAGATTTGATCGATGAAAACAATAACCGCAATCATCACGATCAAACCCAGGACGATGGCGGCGGTGTCCCCTGCGTTAGATGCCGTTTGCAGATAAGAACCTAGTCCGGGCAACCGCAGATCACGGTTACCAAGAACAAACATTTCGCACACCATGAGAGAGAACCAGCCGCCCGCCACCGCCATCATCGAATTCCAGATCAAACCGATAGCAGTTTGAGGCAGCTCGAGTTGTGTGAACCGCTGCCAGGTCCCCAACCGGTAGACCTCGGCCGCTTCGACCATTTCGCGTGGCAGGTTCTTTAGCGACGAGTACACGCTGAAGGCCATGTTCCAAACCTGCCCAGTGAAGATCAGGATGATGGAACCGAGTTCTAATCCGAATTGTGTGGTGGGAAACAAGGCCACCATGGACGTCATCACTCCTGGCAGGAACGACAAAACCGGAATAGACTGCAAGGTGTCCAGAACCGGAACCATAATCCGCTCCGCTCTGGCATTGTGCGCAGCGATGTATCCATAGCCCACGCTGAAGACCAGGCTCAAAACATAGGCGATCGCAATGCGGGAGACCGAGAACAATGCGTAGACAGGAAGTGCACCAGCACTCAGGTCGATAGGAACTTGAGTGGTGACTGGCGCGCTCCAGTAATGCGTGAGCCGGAGGAGGCCGTAGAACAAAGCCAATGCCGCGATGGCGACAGGTATCTCTGAAAACAGAGCCGGCGTTCTCGCAAACAGTCGGCCCCAGGGTGCGAATGCAATGAGCCGCCAATCGGGCCGGCTAGCCATTATTCAAAGTAGAAGCCGATACTGGTTGAGTTGCGGTGCTGGCCGCGTTCAAGAGCAATCGATCGGTCTCGGAATCGTAGGTGAAAACGTCGCCATATCGTCCCCAGTTCAACGCGACGTCGATCTGCTTGCTGACGTCCTCGGAGAGATGCTGCTGCAGAATGTCACGAAAGAATTCGAGCGGTATGGTGTGATCCGATTTACTTGCGAGCGCATTCTGGATCTGCTGAAACAGCGGGATGTTGCCGAGAACGGCGTGCCTGAACAACGCCTTGCGCTCAGATATGTCCCCGTCAGCAAAGGCTTTTCCGTCTGAAGTAAGCTCAACATCGCCACGCTCGGATTTCACGAATCGCAGCAGCACGGCAGCATCAACGATGGGCAGCAGGTCGTCAACCTCGAGCCGGAGGTCGTCGGCCATGCGATAGAGATCTTCCCTGCCCCCGGTGCGGTCGCTTAGCAGTTCCAGTAATCCCGCGATGGCACCCCATCCCGCTTGCGGCAAGGCTCGATAGGCGACCTTCACCCCGCGATTTGCCGGCGGTGCGGCCTCTAGTTCCGGTTGGGTCATTAGCTTGTAGATGTAGTCGACGTAGGCGACGAACTCAGCCGAATTACGCTCACGCGGGTGAGCTAGCGATACGCCGAAATCCGCTCGGATTCGGGCCGGGTTGCGCCCAAGAACGATCACTCGATCGGCCATAAGCACGGCCTCTTCGATATTGTGCGTCACCAAAAATATGCTGTCGGTCGGCATTTTCTTTTCAAGCCAAAGGCCCATCAACTCGCCTCTGAGATTCTCGGCTGTGAGGACGTCGAGGGCCGAAAACGGTTCATCCATGAACAGGATCTCTGGCTCAACTGCAAGTGCGCGGGCAAATCCGACGCGTTGTTTCATGCCGCCTGACAGTTCTTTGGGATACGCTTGTTCGAACCCGCGCAGGCCCACGACGTCGAGGGTCTTGAGCGCCCGACTGTGGCGATCAGCGTGAGGCATGCCGCGCGCCAAGAGTGGAACTTCCACGTTGTCGATCACGGTGAGCCAGGGGAAAAGCGCGAAACTCTGGAACACAATGCCGACGTTCGGCGCTGCCTGACGAACAGGCTGTCCATGCCAGAGCACTTCACCAGAAGACGGAGCGGTCAGACCACAGAGCATACGTAACAGGGTGGACTTCCCCGAACCTGAGGGGCCGAGCAGAGCAAGAATCTTGCCAGGATATACCGAGAGATTTGTCGGAGCGATGACTTGAATTTGGGCGGAAGCGTGGTGTTGGCCGCCGCGCTCAAAGCGCTTCTCGATCTGGCGAGCCTCGATGATGGGCGATCCAAAAGGTTCCTGAAGGGGGACTCCACGCGCGTCCTCTTTTTCGGACAGTTCAGCTACAAGCTGCTGCCAGGCACCTTCAGGGAGCGTATCGAGAAACTGCAGGCGCTCGAGATAATCCATTTTCCCGATGACGGCTGCCATGTCGGCATAGGGAAGCGTGTGTAGCAGCGCAAATGTGTCGTAGTAAGGTAAAGCCGCCGCCAATCTCGCAGCCACCTCATGAGGCAGTTGCCGAAATAGGCGCTCTTGTTCTTCGTGCGAAAGACTCAGGAATGCATCGACCGCAACTGGCGGATCAAGACGCATGAGAATCGAAACTGCGCGTTCCCAGCGTCCTTGCGAAAGGATTGACTGAAATTCTTCGGCTCTGGGTGACTTCATTTAGAGAAGAAACATCCCGTTCCGGAGTAACTTCGACCTCAACGCATGATGATCACTATAGTTGTGATCAATATTACAAACGCAGTCAGGACCCAGTAGACCCAATCAAAATGACTGGGGTTGGATATTCGCCTCATCTCTTATCTACCTACGTTACTCCGGCTGCCTCAACACGGCACGAAGCGGGACAATGACGAGCGTTGCTCGGCCGCGCTGTAATTGCGTTCTTTGCGAGAGTCCTGCACGAGTACACCCAGGTCGCGTTTCATCAAAGACAGTTTGGCTCTGACGTCCTGTAGCGTAGCCACACGATCTTCGAGATCTGCCGCGTAATTTTCATCCTGATTCGTGGGCGCGACGGATGTCCTGGATTGCCAGACTGGGAAGGGACACTCTCTATTGGTTCCGTCGGGCGACCAAACAGCTCTGCCTGCATATGGGAGGGAAGTGCAAGTTTCGCACTTCTCCTGTTGCCGCTTGCAGGCCGAAGGTGGACAGCGTAGAACTGACGGCGGAAAGAAGGCCGGTAGATCTCGCGACCTCTTCCGCACATCGGCGGCAGTTCGCCAGAGTTTGTGTGCGATGGCGACTGCGGCTAGCCGAGAACCTGGTCGAACGGAAGGCTGACCTCAGCGGGTCGGCCCGCGGCCGTTTGATTGGTCTTGCACTCTTTTCAAAGCTCTCCCCGCACTCAGTGCATGATCAAGCGTTCAGCAGCGCTTGCACGTACTCGGGTTTGAGCGGAGTCCTTCTCGCAATCTTGCCGGTTGCGTCGAAGAACGCGCCGGTAAGGGCTGAAGTAGCCAGCGCGTTCGCTGCCTCCGAGCCTTGCCCGTACTTCCCAACTTCCGGCCGGTTTATGAGGACAACATTGATCTCCGGAAGATCGGCGATGGTTGCGATGGGATAGCTCAACCAATCGCTGGTGGTGATGCCGCTTTCATTGAACCGCAGTTCCTCCTTCAGCGCCATGCTCACTCCCATAACGGTGCCGCCTTCCACTTGGCGCGTCAACTGCAATGGATTGACAACGATGCCTGGGTCGACGGCGATCGTCATCTTCTCCACTTTGATGGCTCCGCTGGTCATATCGATAGCGATATTCGCCACGCAAGCCCAGTAAGTTCCGCCGCGGTACAACGCCGAGACGCCTTGACCTCGCCTCTGACCATTGATCGTCGTTGGAGCTTCCGAACGCGGCTTCCAGCCCGACGCTTCGCGAACGGACTCCAATACGGCGATGGCCCGTTTTTCACGTGCGTGTTTAATGCGAAACTCAAGAGGATCGACTCCGGCCAGCACTGCAGCCTCTGTGATCGCCAATTCGCGCGGGAAGTTCTGCTGATACTGTCCAGGCGTCCTCATACTATGATCGCGAAGACCGACTCCGAGCGGCGATGAGCTTTGCCCGAGCTGGAATGTTCCGTAAGCGCGTTCCAGCACGGCAGGCGTGCCATCGTAAATCCAGGGATCGTGGGAATCGTTGCGGACGGTAATGAGAGCGCCTTTCTCATTGGGCGCGGGAATGGTGGGAAGCCCCGCGAGGATCGCACCCACGAGTCGATCATCCTGCATGGCAGGCATATAGTGGTCGATTTGGAAGGCAGTCATTTTGCCATTCGCATCGAGACCAATCTGAACATCGGAATATGCCGCTGAGGATTGCGTGGACCATTGAAAATCTTCCTGGCGCATCCACTGGACACGGATCGGCTTGCCGACCGCTTGGGATAGAATGACCGCTTCGTCTTCCGCCCCGGCATTGCCGCCATTCGAGCGACCGTAATGACCGGGCCCTGCGAAGCTGCGCACAACCACGCGGTCTACAGAAGTAGAGAGCATGCGTGCGATCCCGGAGCGCAAAGCTTGAGGATTCTGCGTGTGCGTGTAGACGTAGACGGTGCCGTCGGAACGAACATCCGCTACCGCCATTGCCGGACCAATCGGCGCGTGTTTCAAAAACGGCAGTTGGTATGTAGCGGTGAGTTTCTTCGATGACTTCGCAAGCTCGGCAGCGACGTCGCCGTTCGACTTCTTACTCGTCTCGGCGGGAACACTCTTCCAGTCGGCATCTTCTTTCAGGAACGGGAACAGACGCGCATCGCCCGGGAGTCCCTTCCATTCAGTCCACTTGGTACCTGAAGCCACCTGTTGCGCCGCCTTCACGGCTTCCCATTCCGTAGGAGCAACGACACCCACCAGGTTGCCTTTCACGACGACCTGTGTGTTCGGGAAACGAGTCTTGTCCAGAGGGCCGACCGAGATTAGTTTGGAGCCAAGCGTCTTGGGATGCACCATGCGGGCATGCAGCATGCCCGGGAGGCGCACATCAGTGACCCACGTCTCTTTAGCTGTCACTTTCGAAACCGTGACCGAGTTCGGGAACGACTTGCCGATGACCGTGTACTGACCGACAGGCTTGAGCGGCGGATCTCCTTCTACTCTCAATCCCATCATGCTGGTGAGTTCGCCTTTAACGGGTATGGTGAGGTTTAACTTCTGATTCTTGACGAGGTTTCCGTACGAAACGCTCTTGCCGCCGCCCGAAACAATACCGTCTGCCACCGACAGTTGATCTTTGGGAACACCGAGTTGCTGCGAAGCTAAATCGAGCAGGGCCTGATGTACATAAGCGGCAGCTTTTCGAATATTCGGCATGCCACCCCCGAGAAAGTCGAACGCGCCACTGCCGTCTGGTGTGCGATCGGTGTCGCCTGAGATAACGGTGGTGATGGCTTCGAACGGAACGCTGAGTTCTTCCGCGACAATCTGCCGGTAAGCGGTAAACACGCTGCTAGTGCCAAAGTCGGGCTTGCCGGCACGAACCAGGATGGTGTTGTCCGCATGAATCTCGATCCAGGATTCCGGTAGACCCGCGTTCAGCGAATTTCCGTTCGCGGTGGCCGCACTTTTAGCAATCGTGTCAGCGCCGGCGAGGCGGAAGCCGACCAGCAATGCTCCGCCAGCCTGAACGAAGCCGCGACGCGAAAGGGATGCTCCGAACACATCGGTTACGTTGGTCACTGAACTTCTTTCCTTCGCGGTCATAGTATTTCGCTCGCTTTCGTCATGTGCGTGGCAGCGCGCTGAACAGCCTGGATGATGGCCGTATACGTTCCACACCGGCAAAGATGCGGAGAGGGACCAGACATAAATGCCTGCTTGATATCCGCAACCGTGGGTGACTGAACGCGCTCCAGCAGTTCGGTGGCCTTAATCATCATTCCGTTCTGGCAAAACCCGCACTGGGGAGCCTGCTCTGCGATCCACGCATCCTGAACGGGGTGAAGAGTTTTTGCGGCCTGTTCCGCAGAAAGGCCTCTTTGTTTCGCCCATCGCGCCGGCAGCCCTTCGAGAGTAACGACTTCCTTATCGCCCACGGCGCGCAGGGGTGTGACACAGGACCGCACCTCCTTACCGTTGAGGAGCACAGAACAAGCGCCGCATTGCGCCAGGCCGCAACCGAACTGAGGGCCGGAGAGCGCGATGTCATTCTTTAAGACGTAGAGTAAAGGCGTATCGGCTGGCGCCTGTACTTCGCGCTTCACTCCGTTGACGAGGATGGTGGTCATTCGACACTCCTAGGATTGATATCGTCTGCCGCATCTGTCAAATAGGCAGAGCTCATGTCAGATCGGCGTTATGTGGTACGCAGCCAGATTTCATGAGGGCTTTTCCTTATCGTACGCCTTCAGAGCGGTGCCACAGAGCACATAATGACGGCCTATCATGAGAAGCGGCGATGATTACTGATCCCAGCATTGAGCACTACATGTATGATCTGCTGCCTGCGCGCGATCCGGTACTTGCAGAGATGGAACGCTATGCTGAACAGCGAGAGATTCCAATCATCGGACCGGCGGTTGGTCGCCTGCTGGCCACGTTTGTTATGGCGAGCAAGGCGCGAAGGATCTTTGAGCTCGGCTCAGCAATCGGGTACTCGACAATCTGGCTGGCGCAAGCGGCTGGCGACGGCGCGGAGGTGCATTACTCGGACGGCAGCGCCGAGAACGCGGAACGGGCCCGTGGCTATTTTGAACGAGCGGATGTAGCAGACCGGATTCAGATTCACGTCGGCGACGCACTCAAGGCGTTGGCGCAGGCGCCAGGCGAGTTCGATTTCATCTTCAACGATGTCAATAAGGACGGCTACCCGGCGGTGCTCGAGGCAGTACCGCGGCGGATAAGACGCGGCGGATTATTTGTTACGGACAACACATTGTGGCATTCAAGCGTGCTCGATCCCCACGAAGATACCGATCACGCGGTGCGGCTCTTTAATCAGCAACTTTTCGCCTCGCCTTATTTCTACGCGGCCCAAGTTCCATTACGGGATGGTGTCTCGGTGGCAGTGCGATTGTAAGCGTTTCCGCGCCCATAGCCAAGCTTACGCGTCGCGCTCGTGCTGGGGCTCGCCGGCTGACCGGCTTTCGGAACCTCTGACGAGCGTTTCAGCCGGTCGCAGGTTCTCAAATGCCTTGCTGATCGCCGAGAAGATATCAATGGGAAGCGGAAAGACGACGGTAGTGTTCTTTTCCGCTCCGATCTCTACGAGCGTCTGCAAATAACGTAATTGAATCGCTACAGGCTGGCGCTGGATCAGCTCTGCAGCCATGGCCAACTTCTCTGCCGCAAGATATTCGCCTTCCGCATGAATGATCTTGGCTCGCCTTTCGCGTTCCGCCTCAGCCTGACGAGCAATGGCGCGAATCATTTGATCCGGCAAATCGACCTGCTTGACTTCGACCTTGGTTACCTTAACGCCCCAGGGTTCCGTATCCTGGTCGAGAAGGGATTGCAGGCGGATGTTCAGCTTGTCTCTTTCACTCAAGACTTCATCAAGATCTACCTGCCCCAACACGCTGCGCAAACTCGTCTGCGCAAGCTGCGAAGTCGTGTAGAGGTACTCCGCGACCTCGAGCACGGCGCGCATCGGATCGAGAACCCGCAAGAAGACGACGGCATTCACCTTGATAGTGACGTTATCGCGTGTAACAACATCTTGGGGTGGCACTTCGAGGGTGGTAAGACGTAATGAGATTCGCGCCATCCGGTCGATGGGCCGGAAGATAAGCACCAATCCAGGTCCCTTTGGGCGCGACAAAACGCGTCCGAGGCGGAAGACTACAGCGCGTTCGTACTCCGCAAGAATCTTGATAGAAGAAATCAGATAGAGTGCAAGCACGAGCAGCACGAAGGGCGTAATGGGAAACATAGTTGATCTACTTCGCGGCCTCCACTTTAAGAGTGAGTCCCTGGACCTCTGTTACACGAACCGGGGTGCCCGGCGGAATCGGGCTAGAACTTACTGCGTTCCAATATTCTCCCCGAATGAGTACCTTGCCGGAAGGCGAAAGCTGAGTCAGGGCCACACCGGTGACGTTTCGCATAGCGCTTGGACCCGTCATCACGGCCTGCTTGCGAGCGTTGACAACAAGCGAGACAAGAAACAGCGATATCAGTGAGAAGGGCAGAGCCAACGCAATTGCTGTACTCATTCGAATCCGCATTTCCGGCGGTCCGTTGATCAGAAGGAGAGAACCCAGCACCATCGCCACCGCGCCCCCCGCTCCCAGGATGCCGTGCGATGCAAATTTGGTTTCAAGAGCGAAGAATACGAAAGAAAGCAGCAGCAGTGCAACTCCAACCCAATTTATCGGCAACACGGAGAGCGCCGAGAGGCCCAGCAACAACAGGATGGCGCCGCCCACTCCCGGAAAGATCAGGCCCGGCGATAGATATTCAACCCAGAGCCCGAGCGCGCCCAGAACCAGCAAAATGAGCGCTATATTCGGGTCCGCAATGGATGAAAAAATCTCTTCACGTATGCCAGGACGGTACTCGATGACGAGGGGCCGCGACAATCGAAGCGTCTGATGCCTGCCATCGAAGCGCAGTACGGTACGGTCATTCAAAGACGTTAGAAGCTGCCGCTCGTCAGGGACGACCATATCGACAATATGTTGATGCAGCGCTTCTCCAGCTGTGAAGGACTTGGCTTCGAAGACGGCTTTCTCGGATAGCTCCACATTTCTTTCGCGCTTTGAAACAAGGCTGCGCAGCAATGCCGCTGCGTCGTTGTCGATTTTCTTTCGTAGCTCGGGATCCATTTGCTGTCCTCCAAGCAGGACTGCGGAGGCGGCGCCTGCATTCGTGCCCTCCGTCATGGCGGCGACATCTCCGGCTTCGAGCAGAAAGAAACCCGCGGAAGCTGCGCGCCCGCCGGCAGGTGTCACAAACGTGATTACGGGAACCGGACAGGCGATTATCTTTTGAATTGCGTCGCGGGTCGCATCGAAGAGGCCGCCGGGCGTGTTCAGTCGGATCAACAAAAGTTGGGCGTTTTCGCGCTTTGCCTGTTCAATCACATGACTTAAGATCTCGACCGTGATCGGATGAACCACACCGTTCACGGACACAGCAACCACCCGACTCTCATCGGTCGCAAATGCCGCATAAGAAATCGACAAAAGCGCAGCGAAAAACAGCCTCATCTTGTTCCCTATGATGTCAGCGATTTTCTCAAGTTTTTGTCCGCAACGGCTCGATCTCCGGACAGCCGGTTAAGAAAGCCTGATCTCAGAATCGAGCATGACTTCAAAGCTCCGCGCCAGAAGACACGCCGTTACTCCGGGATAAAGCTGCAGGAGGTTGATCTCCTCCATTGTCGTCGCACTGGTACCAGGGGCACTTCTGCGCACCGTACTCAAACTTCTGCTTTAATGAATCCACCCACTCTGTTTTGCGTCTGGAGACTCTTGATGGCACGAAACACACGAGCCAAGCCGCGGTCCAGGTCACGCGCGCCAGGACGAAAATTCACGATCTCTCGAGTCAGCTAAATGCTTCTCAACACCAGATACGCACTCCTTTCTTTCGCCACTTTCCTTGCATGCTTTGAGGGAATTCATGCCGACTCTCCTAACCAGCGAACGCAAAATGCTGAGCGGGCGCGCTCGATCCTCAGCGAGGGCATTAATTCAAAAGATCCCGATACGAGGGTGCAAACAATTCTTGCGGCCGGCATGATCGGAAAGCGCGATCAACTCCTGGCTCCTTTAGAACGCTCTCTTCAAGATAAGGACGTTCCGGTCAGAATCGCCACGGTAAACGCGCTGGCCGATCTGAAACTGCCGGGAAGCGAACCCGACCTCGAGAAGACCTTGAAAACTGATGAAGTTCCTGAGGTTGCATTCGCTGCGGCCAAAGCTCTTTATGCGATGGGGGTTCCGGCCGGCAAAGCTGCTCTCATGGACGTGTATGACAAGAAAGTGAACGCAAACTCGAATGTCCTGAAGAAAAAGAGCAGGAGCGTGACAAGGAGCTTCTATTCTTTCAAGTCCGCGACCATGTTCGTTGTGGGTCAAGGCATCGGTTACGTACCGGTACCTGGCGTGGGGGAGGGGCTATCGGCAATGAACGAACTTCTGGGCGACCCGGATCTGAGTGCAAGGGCAGCCGTGTTGCTGCTTCTCGGGCGCGAAAAAACTCCGGCAGCTCTCGACCTCTTAAAGCGAGGATTAACGGATGATGATTGGTCGGTCCGTGCGTCTGCCGCTCAGGTCATCGCTTATACCGGAAGATCGGAACTTGAGGAGTCGCTCGTTCCCCTGTTCAATGACAAGAAAGACAAGGTGCGATTTCGGGCTGCAGGAGCGTATCTGCATCTCTACCTTAAGAAAGATAAGGAAACCACAGCTTCAGGTAAGTAAGCTCTTCTAGCAGACCGGCAGCTCAGTGACAAATCTAACCGGATTCTTCAATGCCAGGCGCGTACGCGGGGGGCTCTCAGACAATTCGGACGCGGGAGGTTCTAAAAATGAAAGGTGGAAGGAGAAAGTAATGCTTCGAACTTTGACGGTAATCTGGACGGTGCTGTTGTCCGGAACGGCCCTGGCACAGCAATCCGGTGCATCCGGCGGTAAGCAGAATGCGATAGCTGCGCTAAAACAATCTCTGGCTGCAAATCAGGCCGCACTCAAGCAATACGCGTGGACCGAAACTACGCAAATCAGTCTGAAAGGCGAGGTTAAGAAGCAGGAACAAAAAGAGTGCCAGTATGGGCCGGACGGCAAAGTACAGAAGACACCGCTTCCGGGGTCGAGTGCGCCGCAGCAACAATCCGCGGGAGGAAATGGGCGGCGGGGCAGTGCCATGAAGCAACGGATTGTCGAAAAGAAAGTCGGCGAGATGAAAGACTATATGGATCGTGTGGCGGCGCTGGTGCATGAGTACGCGCCACCGGATCCGCAGAAGATTCAGGCGGCCGCGGCAGCCGGTAACCTCTCGGTGAACCCTGCGCAACCCGTCTCTACTATCAATATCCATAACTACTTAAAGCAAGGGGATTCGGTCGTTATTGGATTCGACACGGCGGCTAAGAGCATCGCTACTTACAACGTGAACTCCTACCTCGACGATCCGAATGCCGACGCAGTGAAGCTTGCGGTAAACTTCGCGAAGCTCCCGGACGGGACAAATCACGTCGCGCAAAGCGTCCTGGACGCTACCGGCAAGAGCATTCAAGTGAAGGTTACGAACTCGGATTACAAGAAGCTGGGTCAGTGACGTAGCGTTATCTGTCTCGGACCGTGCTCTGGCCGGCTTTCCTGTTTGACGCGCGATGGATCAGATCGGGAAGAAATTCCTTTACAACCGAGAACCCGACGTTGCTGGCCATTGTAATACCGAAACTGAGTGCAGCATCTCCCGCGCTGCTTTGACTCGGAGGAAGCCACAATCTAGCGGCGAAAGCTCCCGCTGCCACTGCGCTCAATTGCGAAATTGAAATGACGCGTGTGCCGTCATCTTTGCGGGCGAGTACAGCACTGGTGAGGGCATATTCCGTCCGTGGCCAGAAGCCGTGCTTGCCGGAACCGAAATAGCGGTTATCTTCGTGTAGCGGCGAGGAAAGCAGGAAGTTTACAGTTTTTTGCGTGAGGTACTGGCCTTCGATATTGGCGTATCTTTGCCCGTACGGCCCCCACCCCTGCCCCCATTCGCCGGGCTTGTCATTTGCCTGGTCAATGCCTGCCGACATAGCCGCTTTCGCAAACCCCCACGGGTTGTACAGGCTATGGGCATAAAGATCGTTTCTCTCAGACTGTGTAAGAGGACGAAAGTCGTTTGCCGTTTTGGTTCCAGCCATATTGACGTAAGTTTCGAAAGCACCAAGGATCTTCTCCGTTTTCGACTGTTGCGCCTGTGCTGCTGACAACACCAACCAGAACAGCAAAAAAAGTCGCTCAGCCGCACGTTTGCATCTGGTGTAGCGATGAAACGTGCGTGCCTCTTCTTCTGTCTGCTGCTTTTCTGGGAGAGCACCTCGGCGAAAGCAGCTAATCCCCGCCCGAAAATCGCGGTTGCTCTTCAGGGTGGCGGCGCTAAAGGTCTGGCGCACATCGGCGTACTGCGGTGGCTCGAGGAGCACCACATCCCTATCGACTTTGTCGCAGGGACAAGTATGGGAGGCCTCGTCGGAGGCCTCTACGCGACCGGATACAGCCCTGCCGAGATCCAAGACATGGTCGATGGTGTCGATTGGAATCAAGTCATGTCGGGTGCGATTCCCTATCCCGATCTGGCCTTTCGCCGCAAAGAGGACCTGCGCGCTTTTCCGAATGCATTGGAAATCGGGCTGAGGCATCGTGTCCAACCTCCGGGAGGATTGAATTCCGGACAGTTCGTCAGGTTCATTATCGACCGCTACGTTCTGCCCTACTCCGATGTAAAAACTTTCGACGAACTGCCTGTCCCGTTTCGTTGCGTCGCGACCGACATGGTGTCCGGCAAGGAGGTGGTTTTCAAAGATGGCTCCCTCGCGGATGCACTTCGGGCCACAATGTCCATTCCGGGAGCCTTCTCGCCTGTAAAGCTGAATGGCAGCGTTTTGGCAGACGGCGGCTTGCTGAACAATTTGCCTACGGACGTCGCGAAGCAGATGGGAGCCGACATAGTCATTGGCGTGCATCTGACTACGGGACCGGTTGCCCCTCAGAATGTTACATCGTTACTGGAAATGGCGGGCAGATCCACTGACGTAATGATCGATGCAAATGAACTGCGCGGCATGGAGCGCGCCGACATTCTAATCACGGTAAGTCTGGTGGGTTATTCCACGCTTGACTTTTCGCGTATTCAGGAAATTATTCCGAAGGGGTATTCGGCTGCTCAAGAGCGCGCGGGGGTGCTTGACCGGCTTTCGCTTGATGAGCAGGCATGGAGCAGTTATATCGCCTCCCGCAAATCCAAGATCATAAAAACGACGCCCACTCCTGCTTTCGTAGAAGTGAAGGGCACGAGTCCCAATCTAAGCAGAGACATAGAGCAGCAGATGTCCTCTTTCGTAAACAAACCCATTGATCCGCAAGCTTTGCAAACCAAACTCACGACGCAAGCAGGTCTGGGGCGATTCAACAGCTTGAGTTACAGTTTGATCAATCGTGGCAATCAGCCGGGCCTGCTAATTACTGCCGAGGAGAAGGATTATTCTCCTCCGTGGATAAAACCCGGTTTCACGATCGACGGATCGGATCCCGATAACGTTCAATTCACGCTCGGAGGTCGGCTGACGATACAGGATCTCGGAGGATACCGGTCCGAACTCCGGACTGACTTTTCATTTGGGTCCACTTACTTGGTAAGTAGCGAGTACTATCATCCCTTTTCGGCTACCAGCCGCTGGTTCGTAGCGCCTTCTTTGAGCGCCAGCCGCTCTCCGCTGAATCTTTATGTCAACAATACTTTCTCAGCCGAGTATAAGCTGAACAACTTTGACGGTACCGCGGACTTGGGATACGCGTTTGACCGATTTAGTGAACTCCGCTTCGGCTACGAGGCGGGCTACCTGAAGGCGAGCCGGTGGGTGGGCATCCGATTGCTACCTGACGTCTCAGGACGGACGGGTTTCAGCCGCGGGCGGTATGCCATGGATCGCCTCGACAACCCTATCATTCCAAGGCACGGAGTTGCCTTGCTTACGGATGGAGGCTGGATGGACGCTTATCCTGCCGCCAAAAAAGGATTTCCTTCTGGGGAGCTGAATTTCCTGGCGTTTCATCAAGTCAGTGATCCCGGCTCCATCTATTTCGTAGCAGCCGGGGGCACCACGTTCGGACAACATCCCGGCGGTTTGCCGGTATTCTCATTAGGTGGTCCATCCCGGTTAGCGGCTTACGGATTGAACCAATTTCTCACCGATCAATATTTCTACTTTCGAGGCGGGTATTTGCATCGCATCGGCACTCTCGCACCATTTCTCGGGAGTGGGGTTTTCCTAGACGGACACTACGAAGTCGCCAAAGCGTACGGACTGCCGAACGCGCCGACCCTACCGAATGATGGCGTGGTCGGAGTCATCACGCAGACCATTCTCGGTCCCGTGCTCGTCGGGGGAAGCATCGGCCAGGGAGGGCACAGGAAGTGGTTCTTTCAACTTGGCCGTGTTTTCTGAGGTTCCCTTACCTGCAGGCGAACTTTTTCGGGAATTTAGAGAAGGCGTTCTCGACGGCTTTGTCGATCCGTTCGCGCATTTTGCTTGGGTCGCCGAATTTATCGGTGCAGGTGGCTGTCCAGACTGTCTGGTTTGACCTCTTGTCGACGACGCCAATTACCAGAGTGCTCTTCTTGTAGGTTTTGCCGCCCACAGCCTGAGGTCCCCCAATATCCCACATAGCGACGTCTCCTACGGCCGGCGAGGCATCCGTTTGCAACCCAGCGCCATTTCCCCCCATGAAGCGAACTTCCAGGTCAGGGTCCTTTTCAGCCTGCGTGATTTGGAGAGTGTTCATCTGGGCCGCAACGGCTTCCTTCACAATGGCGTTCACCGTAGGATCCTCGACGAGACCGCGGGAGGTAAGCACGCGACCCGTTGCGACATGGTACGTTCGAAAGCAGCCCTCCGGATCCGTGTACGTTTTCGTCTTCACATCGCCATGAGTTGCGACGACACACAGAAGAGCGATAACCACCAGCCGCGGTTTCATGAACTTGATGTTACTTGATGTTCGGCAGCGCGGGGGTTTCCTACGTCAGCCCGACACGCCATCGCTAAGGAAGCTTGTCAGAGCTAGGAACCGGAGGCAAGCTGACGCTCCAGGATTCCTCTAGCGAAGTGCGACACGCTCGCGCGACGTTTCTCGAGTACAGTCCAAGGCTGCCTTTCTTGCACTGGCGGTTGTCGAGGCAGGTATAGAAATCAACCAGGGCGGCAAAGATTTTATCCTGAGCAACGAGGGCCAATGGACCATTGACTATCTGGTCAAGTTCCTGCCGCTTAGACCGTCGCACTTGCGCCGGCAGGTCGGCTTCCGCAATAGCTGAGGTCAAACTAACAATGTTTTCGTACGTCTCCAGGCGTTTGCTGGCAAACGGCTTTTGCGCTTCTATTTGCGCAGCGTTTGCCTGTTGTTTCGCCGTTTGGTGATAGACCCAAACCGTCCACATCCCACCGGCTAACAACGCAATCACGCTAGCGAATTTCGTCGCTGTATCCCAATCGCGAATTCGGAGTGTTGGGTTATTAGCCATCAATGAGTCTCATGTAATCGAACAAGCCACACCGCTTCTGCATTTTCAAGAGTGTAGATGAGTTTACAGGAAAACCACCTTGCTTAGAGTGCAAGATGGCGAAGCGCTGTTCTAGCCATGAGTAACTCGCAATCGGAGTAAAGCGGCGGAGGCTCGGATTTAAAGTAGGCTAGGAGAGTAGGGATCAACCGAAAGTTCAGGCTGTGCTGATTTAGCTCCCCAAATAACTTGAATGACTTGTCCTAATTGCGGTTTGGCGAATCCGGATAATGCACGGTTTTGTTCGAATTGCGGGACGCAGTTTGGCGCCCGCAGCGCGGTTCCGCGGACAGGAAACACGATAGCGAAAAATATCGGCCTCGGGTGCCTGATCGCGCTGGTGATTGTGCTCTTCTTCGGCCTGTCGTGCACACGTGCGTGTTTCGGTCATCGGTATGGGCGCGGTCCCTACGTCATACGCCGCCGCTAAGACAAAGTCCGTCGGCGAATCAAGACGTTGCCATCTTCGAGCTTGACGTCGAAGGCGGGCTGCGGAGTAGTCGCAGGCCCATTGAGTACCTCGCCGTCGTTGAGGCAGAAACGGGACCCATGCCACGGACAGACAACTGAATCGCCTTCGAGCTGACCTTCTGCCAGCGGACCTCCGAGGTGAGAACACTGATTTGCAAGGGCTTTGATGCTGGCACCCCGTTTCAGTAATACGACAGGCGTGCCCTTCAAATCCTGTTGCGACAGCTGCCCTTCCGGCAGATCGTCTACGCGGCACACGGCGATAAAGTCCTCTGGAAGATCCGTATCCACATCCGGACTGTGGTTGACGCCTATTTTCTGGGTATACGAGAGTGCGCCTCCGAGGAATGCGCTGGCCAGAACGACGCCATAACCGACGAATGCTAGAGCACGTCCGCCGGCGCGGTGACCAGTCTTGCGCGCAACGTAAGAAGCCGTATAGAGGGCAGCAGCACCTACGTTGAGGAGCCCATGTAAGGCACCCACACGCTGAACTCCGCCCTGTGTTTCACTCCAGTCCGTCAAACCGGCAGCAGCGGAAGCAACCGCGCCGACAAGGCCGATTGCTACGGCAGCATCCGCCCCGGGCGCGTATTCATCGTTGTTTGAGGCCTCGAGCGCGTCCAACACAGTAGCGACCGTCCAACTGCCGATCGGGACATCGGTTATCGCGGCATGCAGAGGATGCCCCAGCCAGACGCCGTGGAGGAAGTCCTTTACGTGCCGGCCAGTCGGGCCGCCGGCCTCAAATGCGTTTCTAACGAATTGTTCGCCTGTTTTCTGTACCGGAGCGAGCCATTCCTGCCGCTCAACCAAAGCCAATATCGGATCCTGACTCATGCCTCAATAGATGCAAAAGTCAGTATCTTGTGGACCTTTGAGGATCAGCAGAAATACCGATCAGACGTGCGATGTGAGCCAACTCTTGACAGCTCGCAACGCCTCGTCCTTCGACCCAAAGCCTTCGGGAGATTGGACACTCTCGCCATTCGATCTAATCTCGTAATGCCATGCATCCCGGGGTGCGTCCGTGTGCAGAGTCGCCTCCAGATTTGAAGGCAGACCGTCGATGGCGTAAGCGATAGCATCTTCATCGGAGCGGTTAATAGCGGAGCCCTTGCGCACCCAACGGAAGGGCTTTCCTAGCTTGACATTGGCAAGCTGTTGTTCAGTCATGCAAGGCATTTTATATCGTCCGATCTGAGCCAACCAGGACATTTCCGAGTCACCCCTACTGAAATGTCTTTTAGAGATATTTGATCAGCAGGACGGCGTTGCCGAATTCGTTGTAAAGTAGCTCATCTGCTACCTGCTTGACGAGCATAATGCCGAATCCGCCGGGTCGAAGGCCCATTTTGGAGCGGTATTCGGCATGTCGCAGAGGTTCCCCGGGTGGATTGTTGACGGCGGCATGCGGCGCCTCGTCGATGGAAAAGCCCGGCCCGTAGTCACGGACATAAATCATCAGGACTCGTGCAGTCCGAATGAAGGACATCTCGATAATGTGCCGCGGCTCCGATTTGGCCCCATGCTCGAGAGCGTTGCCGAGAAGTTCATCTAAGGCCATTCCGAGGCTGGCCGACGTTTCTTCTTCGAGATCTTCCAGTTGCGCGCGGAAAAAGGCGACGACGCGATTCCTCCACTTCATATCCGGCGGGATCTGGAGCGAGATCCACCCGGGAAGAGCGGAGATCACGCGCAGTTCCGGAATATCGGCAAAGGCGTCGCGCGCATTCACTCGAGCCAGCTCCAGCAAACTTCGTTCCTCACCTGCCTGATTTCTAGTGCTATTTTCAAGGAGGAAAGCTCATGCGTTTGTTTGTCGCGACCTGCCTTTTCGGCATGATCTGTGTGTTTTCCGGACACGCGGGCACAAAGAAAGTGATCTCGCCAAGTACGAGTGCGGGCAACGACCAGGTAGACATCGTCGCAACCGTCACGCTGACAGAAGAGGAAGTTACTCAGAAGCTCGGGGCAGACCCGGGGAGGGGCATCGTTCTTCTGGAAGTGCGCGTGATACCGAAAACAGACAAGCCCGTGCAGATCAGTCCGGACGATTTCATATTGCTGGCGCATGATGACGGAGAACGTTCAAAGCCGTTCGAACCGGCCGAAATTGCGGGACAGGGCGCGTTGATCGTTTCCAATACCTCCGATGGGGCGAAGGCGAAGAAGACAGGGACCTCGGTCGGCATCGGCGGAATAATGGGCGGAACGGGCGGCTCACCCGGGAACCCAAAAGTGACGACAATGAATTCCCGAATGGACTCGAAGGCTCAGGGGAACGAAAAACTGCTCGAGGCCTTGAAAGCCAAACAGTTGCCGCAGAAGGAGTCGGTTGAGCCGGTCGAAGGCTACCTCTACTTTCCATTGGACGGAAAGCACAAATTGAAGAACCTGGCGATCTTGTATCGAGGTCCGGCTGGCAAGCTAGACCTCGAATTCGAGCACTAGGCTTTACTCTCAAGCTTATTGGGCTTGGTCGATCGAGTTGATTTTGAGCATTTCGCCATCCATGCTCCCGTCTATTTTCACCATTTGCCCGACGAACGTTTTTGCCTTGTCCTTGGAATCGGCGTCAAACTTAATCACTTTTCCGTTTTGCACCAAAACAGGATCAGCTCCGCCGCCGACGCACTTCTTGATGCACGCGGTATTCGCAGCACTGACCTTGTTGTGCGTAGCGCCGCAATGAGCATCGGAGATGTAACCGGTCATCTCGTCGGCGTATACGGCAAATGAGCAAAGCGATAGCGCGAAAACGGACGCGCAGAAAAACTTCTTCATCTCGAACCCTCCTAGACGTGCTAAGTACGAACGTATTCTATCTCGAACGGAATGAAGGCTTCAGACCTCCAGAATGACCGGCATGATCAGAGGCCGGCGCTGCGTTTCTTTGTTCAGGAAACGCTTCAGGTCAGTGCGGATTTTCTCCTGCATCACACCCCAATCGCCTCGCTCTTCAGGGGTGGAAGTCTCGAGTGTCCGGGCGACAACGCTGCGCGCTTCCTGAAGAACGCCGGCGCCGTCACCGGCAACGAAGCCGCGGCTCACAATTTCGGGGAGTCCTTCGCTCCTGCCCGTGAGTTTGTTGATAGCGATGATGGGCAGCACGAAACCGTCTTCGGACAGGTGCCGGCGATCCCGGATGATGATGTCCTCAACCACGTCGTCGAGCGATCCGGAATCGATACATACGCGACCTACGGCAACCTTTTCGCCACGACGAGCACCGAAGTTATCGATTTCGAGTGTGTCGCCGGTTTCTAGCACGAACGTGTCTTCAAGGCCCAGGAAGCGCAGGTGCTGCGCCAAACCTGCGTGGCGGGAAAGCTGTCGGTACTCGCCGTGAATCGGTATGAAATAACGCGGCCGTATGAGATTCAGGATGAGCTTAAGCTCTTCCTCGCTGGCGTGACCCGATACGTGAACGGGCGGCTTCATCGTGCCATAAACCAGATCGGCTCCGCGACGGGCGATGTGGTTCATCATCCGGAAGATCTGTTTTTCATTACCAGGGATAATGCGCGAACTGAGGACGACGGTGTCTCCGGCCTGCAGAGTTAAATGTTTGTGATTGTCGACGGCAACACGGGACAGGGCCGACATCGGCTCTCCCTGTGTGCCCGAAACCACAATGGCAACTTTGTCCGGAGGCATTTGCATGATGTCCTGGGGACGAAGCAGTGTGGAATCGGGTATGGACAACAGGCCAAGGTTGTGGGCGATCTCCGTCACGTTGAGCATGCTACGCCCGAGAAACGCCACTTTCCGGCCGTATTCCGCCGCGAGGTCGAGAATTTGTTGGAGTCGGTGGATGGAGCTGCTGAAGCAGGAAAGGACAAGCCGGCGCTCGCTACGGCTGAACAAGTCCTCCAGCCGGGGCCGGACGGCACGCTCGCTTTCCGTGTAGCCAGGTCGATCCACATTGGTGGAATCCGACAGCAGGAGCAGGACGCCGCGCTTGCCGTATTCAGCCAGAGTATGAAGATCGAACAGCTCGTTATCGGTCGGAGTGGGATCGACCTTGAAGTCGCCGGTATGGATGATTACGCCGAGAGGCGTTGTGATTGCCAACGCAACGGCGCTGACGATCGAGTGAGTAACGTGAATGAATTCGATCGAGAACGGCCCAAGGGTTATGCGTTCACCCGGCTTAACGACGTTCAGCTTGGCGCCCTCGAGAAGCTCATGCTCTTCCAGCCGACGTTCGACCAGCGCGAGCGTGAACTCTGTCCCGTAGATAGGAAGGTTCAGCTGCGAAAGCAGGAAAGGCACACCCCCGATGTGGTCCTCGTGACCGTGAGTTAGCAGCAGACCCCGCACCATGGAAGCGTGAGTTTCGAGATAGGAAAAGTCGGGGGTGACAATATCGACGCCGAGGAGTTCTGATTCCGGGAACATCATGCCCGCATCGATCACAATGATGTCGTCGCCATATCGGAAGGCCATCGAGTTCATACCGAACTCGCCAAGTCCCCCAATAGGTACGATTTGCAGTTTCCGATCGGGCATAGGCGCCTAACGAAGCTAAAGGGTAGCACGCACCGCGATCTAAGGTGCGTTGCTTTGGGAAGCTGTTTTGGCGCGCTCGACCCAGCTTTCGTACGTGAAATCGGCCCGCTCGCTGTCCCATACCGCGTCGGGAATCGCGTGCAGTTGATCGCGTGCCACGCTTGGTATGTCATTTCCCAGAGCCATCAACCCACCCTCGCCGTGTTCGTTCTTAAAACCTTTTCCGGGCACGTTATTCTTCGCCGCCCACTCGGAGATATGCGTCTCGGGCATGTTACGAATTTCCTTTTCGGTCCAGTCCGGGAACTTGATTTTGTCTTCAAGCCAGAGCGCTACGGGTTTGGCGAGGAAATAGGGACGGTGTCCACCGTCCGGAGTAAACCCGGTCTGAAAGAGATTTTTGGAACTGCCCAATTCAGCAGCCGCGCGTTTCTTCAGGTCATCAAAGAAGTCCTGTTCGTGATGAGGGATGTCGACGACTTCGTCGGCAGTACCATTCCAGATAAGCGTGGGGCCTCGGCGGGCGTGGAGGGCATAGATGATCGCGCCCCGGTCGCCCAGAAAGCCAAGTGCCTGATAAGGGCCGCCCTGGCACATTTTGCGACTCCGGTCCCAGTAGCCCCCGGGGCCATCGAGATCGCCGCCACCCACGAGGACACAGGCATGGACCTGAGTGTCGACTGCGCAGGCGAGAGAGCTGATGAAAGAACCCATCGAATACCCCAGCACCGCTATACGTTTGTCATCGACATCCTTACGGGAGGCGAGATAGGCTACAGCCTGCATGACGTCTGTAACCATGAGGCCGCCCATGCGGCGCGCCATATCATCGGGTTCCAGAATTTGATCGTGCTGGCTGGAACCGGACCTTCGTTCGGAGTTGCGCTCATACTCGCCGATGGGATCGTAGGTGAGCACGAGAGCGCCGGCGCGAGCGTACAGGATACCGGCATAGTACGCGTACCACGAAGACTTGTCGCCACCATGCCCATTCACGATCACGATTGCCGGATGGCGGGTGATCGTAGCACCCGCGGGCTCGTACAAAATAGCGGGCACGCGAAGCTGATAAGCAGTCGAGTACGCAACGCGTTCGGCGGTAACGCCTGGCGCGGGAGAGAACTTGCCGTACGATTTTTCCCGCAGATCGGGGAGAGGCTGCGGCACGTGAAGAGCAGTCTCGATCGAGCTGCGAATGGCCCCCCAATCGCGATCTTTTGCACCGGAAGCCGAGGCGGTCGTCAGAACGAGGGATAAACCTGTGAGAAATGACCGATAGCGAGCGTGCCCCATGCTGATGACATGGTATACCGGGCAGAGACAATGCCAACGCGGCGCATTCTGATCCCGTACCGACACGAACGCAAGCTCGAGCCGTACGCAAGGGCAGTTGCGCAAGTCGGGTTGGAGCCGGTGCCAGTGCCGGTCGGCGAGACTGCAAGCATCGACGGATTTGACGGCTTGCTATTGATGGGGGGAACCGATCTAAACCCCTTGCGATACGGCCAAGAAAGAGCTCCGGAAACAGATCGTGCGGATGACCAGCGCGACGAATTTGAGATGTCAGTATTGGACGCAGCTCTCGAACGCGACCGCCCTATTCTGGCAATTTGCAGGGGGCTGCAAGTTCTCAATGTCCTTCATGGCGGTACGCTGATTCAACACTTGGGATCGGAGCGACACGATCCGGATACAAAGGATGTGAGTCAACCTGCCCACGAAGTGCACATCCAACCAGAGAGCCAATTAAGGTCGATAACCGGGCTAAGCGAATGGCGGGTGAATTCTCGTCACCATCAGGCTGCCGACCGGATTGGGAATGGCTTGCTTGTTTCGGCGCGCGCCGATGACGGCGTGGTCGAAGGACTGGAGAGAACGGACCGGCGGTTTGCAATTGCCGTTCAGTGGCACCCGGAAGATCAGATTCTGGCTTGTCCGGAGCAAGTTCGGTTGTTCCAGAGGTTCAGAGAGGCTTGCGGCTAAGCAGACCGGAGTTCTCAGACCTTCCGGTCTCCGGCGATTTGCGCGGCCAGCCCATGCTGCCCTAAGCGACCAGGCGCGAGCTAACAGCGGCCTCTTAAAGCCGCGAAGTGTGGGGCCGAGCGCAGCGGCGCTGGCCATCGAGAAAAGATGTCTTCGGCTCGGCTCCGGTTTGTGTTCGATAGTTTTCGAGCCCTCGGAGAACTTCAACTCGGCTCCAGGTCAGAGGAGTAAGACTTGTGATGGCTCCCCGACATGGATTCGAACCACGATTAACGGCTCCAAAGGCCGCTGTCCTACCATTAGACGATCGGGGAGTAGAGGGAACGGGACTACGACGCTAGTGTAACAGGGACACTAGAAACTCTCTCACCAGTCCGCGTATGGAGTTCCATCCAGAGCGGTCCTATCGGATCCACTCTTCACGTCGAAAACACCTGGGGAACTGGTCGCCCCGCCGATCGGTGTGTCCTCCATGATCACATGCCAGGTCTGGTCGGATCCGGTAATCGGATCTTGCGGGATCTGGCGCAGGTAACCTTCAGACACAAGATCCTGCAGCGTTTCCGGCGCCTTTCCCTTATCAATCGTGTATTCGTCGATCATGCTTCGCATCGTGAAAAGATTGTTGCGAAGCACCGTCTCTTTGGATCGTATGATCAATTTCTGATAGATCGGGACCGCAATAGCCAACAGAATAGAAATGATCGCCGTTACGACCATTAACTCAATGAGCGTAAACCCGCGTGTCGAGCGAATTTTGTTTGCGAGAGCCAACATCACTACCACTCTGAGTAAGGCGTGCCATCGCTCGCCTTGTCCATTGTTTTTGAGTACACGTCAAAGACATTTTGACCGCCCCAAGATGTGGAGGTCGGTTCGTCCTGCATGCTGCGTTTCCCCCAATCCGTATCGCCTGTCATGGGATCTTTCGGAATTCGACGAAGGAAGCGCATTTTGCCCGTCTGTCCGTTGCCGCTGAGTGTATTGGCGAGCGGCACGCCATCTACAAGACTCTCAAGTGTCAAGGGATAACAATACGCGTCATTATTGGTCGATTGCAACTTCCCGCTATCGCAGTAATCCTTGTAACGGTCGATAGCGGTTCGCATCTCCCGCAGATCTTGGCGCAGCTCTTTCTCACGCTGGCGCCGGACTTGGTAGCGCGCCATCGGCACAGCCATGGTCGTCAAAACCATTAGGATCGTAAACGCCACGATCAGTTCAATAAGAGAGAATCCGGCCTGCTGCTTGCGTCGCGCCGGACTGATCCGAAATCGGGGACTACGCTCGGAGCACATCTCTATTGATTCGACGCTTGCGGCGGCGAAGACGTTGGAGTCGAGGCCGGATGGGGAGGCGCGGTGTTTTGAGGCGATCCAACCGGTGGTGTGCCACGCTGGGGCGATACACCTTGTGGCGGTGCTCCGGCTGGTCTGGGCGGGGACTGCGGTTGATTTACAGGGGCCACCGGCGGCTGCGGTTGAGGTGTATGGGGAGCCGGAGAGAGCGGCTGAGCCGGAGGTACCGGAACGGTGCTCGGCTGACCCGTCTGGGTAGCGGCCTGCTGCGGACGGCGCTCCACTCTGACAACGCGTTCGGTTCCCGCCAGCACACCAGTACCACCCGCCGCTGTGAGATCAGGAGCCCGCACGACGTGTGGAATGAGCGCAATCAGCAGTTCGTTGTCGGTGGTTTTAACGTCTTTGTTTCCGAACAAATATCCCAGGATCGGGAGGTTCGTAACCCCCGGAAGGCCGCCGATCGTATCACTCTTCTCCTTATCCGAGAGGCCGCCGAGAAGGCTGACTTCGCCGTCTTTCATGCGGATGTCCGCCTCATCCACCTGTTGGCCGATGACGGGTTCCTGAACTCCGGCGATGAGCACGGTTTGCAATACGGTCGAAAGTTCCACCTTCAAGTGCATGCTGATATCTTCGGGGCCGTTCACGTGAGGCTGGAAATCGATCTGCGTGCCGACGTCTACCTGCTGGAACTGCGTAGTGGCATAAGGGATAGACCCGGGCGTGGCGACAGCCGAATTGAGAGAGCCCGAAACATAGGGGATGCGGCTGCCGATCTTGAGAGAGGCTTTTCCGCCATCGGTGGCGCGAACCTGTGGTCTTTGCAGGATGTGAGTTCGCGCGTCACTCATTAGCGCCTGAACAACAGTGCTCGGCAGACTGATGGAGTAGTCGGCGCTGGAAAGATGACCGGCGCGGGCGATGGTGATGAGGCTACTGGAGCTAGTGCTGCCGGTGGATCCGGAACCGGAGCTTCCCGACCCGGTGCTACCTGATCCGGAACTGGAGGAACCGCTACCTGAGGTAGTGGTCGGATTGCGGGGGGTAAAGACAAACGGCACGCTGAGACCGCCTTGGCCGAGAAGGGAGGCTCCGATGTTGTGCTCCAGCGTCCGGTTCACCTGCATGACTATGACATCGATTACGACTTCGGCTTTCGGACGATCGAGATCGTGAACCAGCTTTTCGACCAGCTGCATGGTGTCGGCTGAGCCTCGCGCGACAATCGCGTTCTGGCTGGGAACCGAGAAGATACCCGTGGTGAGTTTGGCGCCGGTCCGCACTGCATTGAATATCTCGGTAAATTCGGCTGCGGTCCCCGCATTTTGGATGTAGAAGACCCTGACGACCTCATCCTGATACTCCTGGCGCTTCGGATCACTCTCCTGGGTGACAAAAATCGCGTTGTGGCTGATAGGCTTCCAGAACGTGTGTGTTTCGAGCGAGATGTAATTGAGCGCTTCCTCCAACGTGAGGTTCGTGAGATCCAGGTTGAAGTTTTTCGCCGCGCCCGCCTCGATTCCCGTCGGGTCGAAAAGCACGTTGATGCCGGCCAGTTTACCCACACTCTCGTACAGAACGCGCGCGGGTTGGTTGTTCATCTTGAGACTGCTGATCTCAGCATTGATGGGACGAAGTACCGGGGGCCCCTCAAGGGAATTGATGCGCTTCTCCATCTCCTCGCGAGCCTGCTGAGCGGGCGTCAAGATGGTTGTGCCCGGAGGTGCGCCATTCCGCTCCTTGATCATCAGGGTTACTTCCTGAATTCCCTGGAGAGCGATTTGCGAGGACGGCTCGATGACGAAAGCCCGCTGGTATTGAGCCAAGGCTTCATCCAATTTGTGTTCGCTCAGGAGTGTTTTCGCCTCACTGAGATGCGCCTCAGCCGCTTTACCCCGGACATTTTGCTCGGCGAGCAGGTAAGCGGGTTCGTTCGGATCTGTCGAAATCGCGTCATCGTAATAGGTGAGCGCAGCATCGTAGTCTTTCTGCGCCTCTGCTTTTGCGCCAAGTTTCAGATAGCGATCGCCCTTGCGAGTGCGGGCCTGGACCGGCGGGACCGTGAGCATCCCGGCACAAATCAGCGCGATGACCGACTGTAATCTGTTCGAAATTCTCAATGTTTAACGCATCCTACATGCTAGACTACGAGGCGAATATGGCGGGGAGGGATGCAGCCCGCCGACGTTCGCGAAGGTAGCTCGAGCAGCAGGCAGACTGCTGCGGTTCGACACCACAAGCATAAAGAAACACTGTCGCACAGCGGGACCAATCCTCTCTTCCCAATGATTGACGGTGCACATGGCGGCCCCGTTGAGGGCAGATCCGAAGATTTGAAACGGGCAGTAGAAAAGCGAGTTTGAGTGGCTTCCAAAGGTGATTTGAAGATTCTGAGCGACAATCGCTCCGCGGGACATAACTATCACCTGCTCGACAGATTCGAGGCTGGGATCGTGCTAACCGGGACGGAGGTCAAGTCCGCGAAAACGGGCAAGATTCAGCTGAAAGAGAGTTACGCGGAAGTGGCCGGCAATGAGGCGTGGCTGCTGAACGCCCATATCAGCGAGTATTCGCACGGCAACATCATGAACCATGCTCCCGTGAGAAAACGGAAGCTCCTGTTGCACCGCGCCGAAATCGAGAAGTTGCAGACCGAGACCCGGGAAAAAGGTCTGACGGTCATCCCGACCAAGCTTTACCTGAAGGACGGCAAGATAAAGGTCGAGATCGCTGTCGCGAAAGGCAAGAAATTCCACGACAAGCGCGAGGCCATCAAGGCAAGGGAGATGCAGGCGGAAGCGAAGGCTGCGATTGGCAGGCGAGCCCGCGAATAACCCGAATCCATCATTCGAGTTCAACCATGGAAATCCGAGTCGATACATCACCGATTGAGAAACTGTCCGTCGACGCCCTAGCAGTCATCTGCTTTGAAACGCAAGAGAAGTCGACCGACTCGCCTGGAGTGACTCCGGAGTCGGACGGCGATCCCGAAATCGCCGGACAGTCCGGATGGCTTCGCGAGTTACGATCGAGCGGGGAGTTCAGCGGGAAGGCAAATGAAACGGCCATTCTTTACCGCCCGAACGGGCTCGCGGCCAAGCGACTGGTCGTTGTTGGAGCCGGGAAGCGAGCGAAGTTTTCAGCTGATGAAGCACGCAAGCTGAGCGGGTCCCTTCTGCGGCAGTTAAGGACAAAGGGAATCCGAAATGTAGCTATTTTGGCGGATCAGGCGTCTGGAATCTCCGATTACGCGGCTGTAGCAGAAGGCGCAATCCTCGGCGCCTGGGAAGCGAACAAGTACAAAACCGATCCGAAGAAGAATGAAAAACAGATTGAGTTGCTAACAATTGCGGTTCCAAACGGCAGCCTCGGAATCGCCGAAGAGGCGGTCCGTCGGGGGAGCGTTATTGCTGAAGCGCAGAACCTCGCGCGCGACCTGGTGAACGAACCGGCGAACAAGTTAACCCCCGCCGTTCTTGCGGATGCAGCGAAGGCGATGTCGGCCGAATATGGCCTGGATTGCAAAATTTTAGATCGCGACGCCATGGCGGAGTTGGGGATGGGCGCTTTGCTGGGAGTCGCTCAGGGCAGCACCAACCCCCCTTTCCTGATCGTGATGAAGTACAGCCCCGGATTGACGACGGCAGGAGACCATCTTGCGCTGGTGGGCAAGGGCGTAACCTTTGACACCGGTGGTATCTCAATCAAACCGTCCGAGGGCATGGAGAAGATGAAGTACGACATGGCAGGTGCGGCGGCGGTAATAGGCGCGATGAAAGCCATTGCCCAACTGAAACCGCCGGTCCAGGTGACCGGGTACGTGCCGACTGTGGAAAACATGGTGAACGGAAACGCTCAGCGCCCTGGCGATATCGTCACCGCCCTTTCAGGTAAGACCATCGAAGTGTTGAATACGGATGCGGAAGGCCGGTTGATCCTGGCGGACGCGCTGACGTACGCCCAGCGGAACGGTGCCACACACATGGTGGATGCGGCCACTCTCACCGGCGCCATCGCAATTGCGCTGGGACATTACAACGTCGGAGCTTTTACCAACAACCAGTCCCTTCTCGACCGCTTTGTCACTGCCGCGCGCGTCGCAGGCGAAAAGGTTTGGCAACTTCCGTTAGACGAGGACTATAAGGAGTACCTGAAATCTGCATTCGCAGACCTGCCCAACATCGGCGGGCGATATGGCGGCTCGATTACGGCAGCCTGGTTCCTGCGTGAGTTCGCCGATCCGACTCCCTGGGTGCATCTGGACATTGCTTCGACGGCTTGGCTCGACGAGGGTAAGGCCTGGATGACAAAAGGTCCTACAGGCGTCGCGGTTCGATCGTTCGTGCAGCTTGCGCTCGACTGGACAGGCAAACCGCCGGCTTAGATTTTCAGCTTTGCACCACCTTGCGGGTAATGACTTCGGGGGTCAGAACGTCTCCTAAGGTGATTTATCTGGGGCGTTTTGGCCGTCAGATAAGCTAGATCGGTCGGAGGTAAATACAGAGTGCAGCTTCGTGTTCTAGCGTTCGTGCTTGCGGGGGGCAAAGGCACACGCCTCTATCCACTCACTAAAGAGCGGGCCAAACCCGCTGTTCCGTTCGGGGGTCGGTACCGCATCGTTGATTTTGTCCTCAGCAATCTGATCAATTCCGGAATCTATTCGATATACGTTTTAATTCAGTTCAAGAGTCAGTCGCTGCTCCAGCATCTGCGCGAGGGATGGGAGGTCAGCGGACTGCTGAGGAACAACTTCATCATCCCGGTACCGGCGCAAATGCGTTCGGCCCAGGAAGACTGGTATCGCGGCACGGCGGATGCGATTACCCAAAATATCAACCTGATTGAACAGGCGGACCCCCACGTGGTGGTGATATTCGGCGCGGACCACATCTATCGCATGAACATCCGGCAAATGATCGAGTACCACGTGGAGAAGCGTGCCGGCGTGACTGTTGCCGCGATCCCAGTGCCTCGGGAGCATGCCATCGAGTTCGGTGTGATTGAAACGACTCCAGAGGGGCGCATCATCGGCTTTCATGAGAAAAAAGCGGATGCGCCGACCATGCCTACAGATCCGGAACGCGTATTTGCGTCGATGGGGAATTACGTTTTTTCGACCGAACTGTTGCTGCAGGAACTCTACAACGACCTCAAGAAACTATCCAGTTCGCACGATTTCGGCAAGGACATCCTGCCAACCCTGATAGGCACGTCGGACATGTTCGCCTACGATTTTCAAACGAATGTTATCCCCGGCGATCCGATCGGCTCACCCCAATACTGGCGCGATGTCGGTACGCTCGATGCGTATTACGAGGCGAGCATGGATCTGCGTTCGGTCTCGCCGGAGTTGAACCTTTATAACCGCCAATGGCCACTTCGGACAGCAGGCTACTTCGATGCCCCGGCGAAGTTTGTTTTTGATGAAGACCATCGACGCGGAATGGCAGTGGATTCGATTATCGCGGGAAGCTCTATCGTGTCGGGAGGGATGGTGAGGGGATCGGTTCTCGGACGCGGAGTAAAGGTCCATACAGGTTCGCTGATCGAAGATTCGGTGATTTTCGACAATTGCGACATCGGAAGGCATGCCAAGATCCGGCGGGCGATTCTTGAAAAAAATGTCAAGATCGGGGAAGGTGTTCGGGTCGGATACGATCCCGACGAAGACCGCAAACGGGGATGGCTTGTGACCGAATCGGGCATTGTGGTCATCGAAGGACACCACTCCACCGTTGATATCGCCACTTTACAGGTTTAGCTTGCCGACTTTATCAAGAGGCTCACCCCGGAACCATTGAATCAGCATCCCCGGGGCGTACCCGGAGCCGGCGAGGATGACCAGGACACGAACGCCAATAAGCGAGTTGTCTTGGACGGGCCATAGTGAGACCTGTCCAGACCCGAGACTGCTAACGATGCGCAGAAAGGTAGCCGACCGAGGCAGGCAATTTCGATTCATCGTCCACCTCAGGCTCAAATATCGGAGGCGAGGCGCGAGTTAGGACGGTCTACTTGATCAACCGCGCTCCGCTCCGAAGTGCAAATCGGGAGAAGGGTGCTACTCTTGCGAAAATGCACATTCTTTTGGCATTTGCGCCATTTATCGCGTTTGCGCTGATCGATAGGCTCGTCGGATCCTTAGCGGGTCTTCTCGCGGGAGCGGTTATCGCGCTGCTACTTCTGGGCCGTGACTGGATGGTCCAGAAGCACTCTCCCAAAATCCTGGACATCGGAACGGCTGTGTTGTTCTCCGGCCTGTTGCTGTACTTCCTAATCGCGAAGCCAGTTTGGTCGGTGATTGGCGTAAGGCTCTGTGTAGACTGTGGACTTCTGTTGATCGTCCTGATTTCCCTAGCGGTCGGAAAGCCGTTCTCGCTTCAATACGCGCGGGAACACGTCGGCCGTGAGTTTTGGGAATCCCCGCAATTTCAAAAGACGAACTATGTCATCAGTAGCGCGTGGGCGCTGGCATTCGCCGTGATGGTGATAGCCGAGCTGTCGATTCTATTGGCGCCGAAATTACCTCGGCGGTTCGGAATCATCGTGATCGTCCTTGCGCTTGTGGGAGCGGTAAAGTTTACTGGATGGTATCCGGAACGCGTGAGACGGTAACAGGTCTTAGTTGCTGTCTTGATGTCTGGATCTGTCGACCGATTGTCCCGCAGCCGGATGTCAAGCGTTGCTATCTTATTGAGCTACTGCCTACAGATTCTTCAACACAGTCGCGAGGGCTCTTGAGTGCAACAAGCAATCCGACTCCGACGACGACTACACAACCGACAACGTTGTACCAGAGAAAGGAAACGTCGGTAAACGCGGCGGCAGAAAAGATCGCCGCCTCTCCCGCCAGCACTCCTATGAATGCCGCGGTCCCGCCGACCCGCTTGCAGAAGAATGCCAGCATGAAAACGCCGAGCAGCCCGCCGTAGAACAAGGAGCCGACGATGTTGACGCGTTCGATGAGCGCTCCGAAGCCGCGTGATCCGAAGGTTGCGAAAGCAACCGCATAAGCGCCCCAAAAGACAGTCAGCAGTCGCGAGGCTAACAGATAGTGCGTGTCACTGCGATTGCGCACCAGGAAACGGCCGTAGATGTCGATCACGGAGACAGTGGCAAGCGAGTTGATCTCGCCGGATGTCGACCCCATGGATGCCGAAAAGATCACACCGATGACGAGTCCCACGAGTCCGACGGGCAAGTATGAGCGAACGAAAGAAAGGAAGATGTAGTTCGTGTCGTCGAACTTGCTTACACCGTGCATTTGGGCGACAGCATTGAGCGCTTGCTGTCTTGCGCCATTGAGCCCTTGTTGCGCTGCACGTAGCCGGTTCGCTTCCTCCACGGCGCTTCCGTCATGACGGCGCGCGGAGTCCGCGAATTCGAAGGCTATTTTGCGTCTCTGTTCAAAGGCTTTGCGATAGTCCGCCTCCAGCCTCGGCCACTGCGGTGTTGCCGAAAGGTGCTTTGCCTCTGCCGGTTGGTAGATCGCCGCGGACGGGATAAACAGGGAGACCACAAACACCATGGCCCCGATGAACAGGATGAACAACTGCATCGGGATCTTCACAACCGCGTTGAATAGTAAGCTCAGCCGGCTTTGGGCAATGGATTTGCCCGTGAGATAACGCTGGACCTGGCTCTGATCACAGCCGAAATAAGCCAGGGCGAGGAAACCGCCGCCGATGACGCCGCTCCACAGATTGTAACGATCACGCAGGTCGAACCGGAAATCGACGATGTTGAGCCGCCCTGCAGCACCGGCAAGATGGAGGGCATCGAGAACTGAGACATGAGGAGGCAGAGCGTGCAGAATCACCGCCAGACTCAGGATGAGCGCGATAAAGATCATCGTCATCTGTTGAACATCTGCCCAGGTGAGAGCTTTAATTCCGCCCGTCGCCGTATAGGTGACGACAAGCAAGCCGATGATGACGGTAACCAGGCGATCGGGCCACCCCAGCACGGCCGAAAGAGCGACGGCAGGCGCGTATAGCCCGATACCCGCGGCCAGTCCGCGCTGGATCAGAAATATGAGGCCAACCAAGGCTCTCGTTTTGGCATCGAAGCGGCTTTCCAGATATTCGTAAGCTGTATAAACCTTGGCCCGGTGAAAAACGGGGACCGCCGTCGCACAAAGCAGTACCATCGCAATCGGCAGGCCGAAATAGAATTGGGCAAAGCGCATTCCATCTACGAATCCCTGGCCGGTAGTCGAAATAAAAGTGATCGCGCTGGCTTGAGTCGCGAGGATCGACAAGCCCATCGCGTACCAGGGCATGGTTCGTCCGGCAAGAAGATATTTGTGGGTACTCCCAGTGCCGCGCCCGCGATAGAGGCCGTAGGCCACAAGCGATACTAACCAGCCGATGAAGACGAACCAATCGAGCGCCCTCATGCCGCAGGACTCGCGCGAACGATGCCGGGTGGATGAGCGCGCCGATAGTTGTTGTTCAGATAGCCTCCGGCATTCCTTTGGTAGATGTCGGTTCGGTTTGGGACGCTTCTAATACGCGAAGAGCCGCGAAACAACGGACAACAGAGAAATCAGGACCACAAGATAGCAGAGGACCGCGAAATACAGACGTCGCCATTGTCCTAAGAACGGTGGAGGGTCATCTCTTACCTGTCGCCCAGAGTAGCCGGCCGATTCCATACTCTTCCAAGATGCGCTGTAAATGTCGCTAGTGACAAGTTGGTGGACGGCGTTTTACTCTATAGGTTTCGGAGCATTTGAATAGGATCGTCGGCGTGTGTCCGCGTGGGTCAATACCGCGGGTGAGTGTTCTGATGTCCTATAGAGTAAGGAACCGTGGGAAATCAGGCTACGCGCCAACCTATTAACGTCCTAATTGTCGACGACGAAGAGTCGCAGCGCGCGCCGCTGGCCGCCATGATCTCGGCGTGGGGATTCAACGCCGAAACGGCCGCTGACGGGCAGGAGGCGCTGGACAAACTGACCACATTCTCGGCGAACGTCATTGTGACGGATCTAATGATGCCACGCATGGACGGGTTCGAGCTGATCAAGCGGCTGGGCGCCGACGGTACGATGCCCCCCGCCATTGTTTTGACGGCCTTCGGGAATATTGAGACAGCGATTCAGACGATTCACGATCTCGGCGCATTTTGGTTCCTGGAGAAGCCGATTCAGCCCGCAGCGTTGCGCGTCTTACTGGAGCGTGCTGCTTCTCAGAGCCAACTGGCAGAAGAAGCGGAACGTCTGCATAGGCAGCTGTCGTATTCGGGCGTGCTGGTCGACATGGTCGGCACATCTCCGCAGATGCAGCAGGTGTTCAACGTCATCCAACAGGTAGCTCCCAGTAAGGCGGCCGTGCTGGTTGTGGGTGAAAGCGGCACCGGTAAGGAACTGGTAGCACGCGCCATCCATCAGCTCAGCAACCGTCGGGCCGGTCCCTTTGTAGCAATCAACTGCGCAGCCATGCCGGAAACGTTGATGGAAAGCGAGCTGTTCGGACACGAAAAGGGTGCCTTCACCGGTGCGCTCGAACGGCGCGCGGGTTGCTTCGAGTTGGCGCAACACGGGACGTTGCTGCTGGATGAACTGGCGGAAATGCCCTCCGGCACGCAGGCCAAGCTGCTTCGGGTACTAGAAGATTCCCGTGTCCGCCGGCTTGGCGGCAAGAGCGAGATTTCGGTCGATGTCCGAGTGATTGCAGCGACAAATCGAAACCTGGATGACGCGCTGAAAAAGGGCGATTTACGCGAAGACCTGTATTATCGCCTGAACGTGTTTCAGATCGCGCTGACGCCCCTGAGACAGAGGCTGGGTGATCTGCCGGTGCTCTGCGAAACTCTGATCAGTCATCTGAACCGGAAGCATGGCTGCAATGTAACTTACGTCACTCAGGAAGTGATGGATGCTTTCCGGAAATACCACTGGCCGGGCAATGTGCGCGAACTTCGGAACGTTCTCGAAAGGGCGGTCATCATGGCGGGCGAAGGTGCGATCCAGATGGCGCACCTGCCTTACGACTTCGGCGTTTCGGTCGGATCGCGGCCCCCGGCCCAGGTTTTTGAGCCCGAGAGCGTACGGCTGGCCGTGGGCACGACCGTAGGCGAAGCAGAGAAAGCCTTGATTCAGCTCACGCTGCAGCACACGAAGAACAACAAGACCCGTGCGGCGGAAATTCTGGGAATCAGCCTCAAAACGCTATTCAACAAGTTGAAAGAATACGGCGCGTCGGAAGCGGCAACCGACGGCGCGGCTTAGACTGGACAGGCTGCGCCCACATGTTACGCTGAGGGTTCCCTCGCATGAGTGTTTCCGCAGACTTGAAGAGGACAGCGCTCTTCGATCTTCATTGCTCGCTCAATGCCAAGCTTGTCGATTTCGGCGGATGGCACATGCCGGTTCAGTACTCAGGCATCCTGCAGGAGCACAACGCGGTTCGCATGGCGGTGGGCATCTTCGATGTCAGCCACATGGGTGAGATCGAGATCCGCGGACCTGAAGCCGGCAAGTTAGTGGATCATGTGGCGACGAATAACGCGGCGAAGCTGAAGATCGGACAGGCACACTACTCCGCGCTCCTTTATGAGCACGGCGGGTTCGTTGACGACATTCTGGTTCACAAGGTTTCCGATACAGAATTCTTCCTGTGTGTGAACGCCTCCAACCAGGACAAAGACGTCGAGCATATAAAGAGTCATAACCACTTCGATGCGGACGTGGAGTTCGCCAGTGAGAAGTATGCTCAGCTCGCGGTGCAGGGACCGAAGGCGCTCCAAGTTCTTCAAAAGCTAACGGCAACGAAGCTGGGCGAAATCAAGTACTACTGGTTCACAGATGGTGAAGTGAACGGTGTTCCGTCGCGCATTGCTCGCACTGGATACACGGGAGAAGACGGGTTCGAGATTTATGTTCCGCCGGACAAGGCGGAAGGCTTATGGAACGCAATTCTCGAGTCGGGGCAGGAGTTCGGAATCAAAGCCTGCGGGCTAGGAGCCCGAAACACGCTGCGCCTTGAAGCGAAGATGGCGCTGTACGGGCACGAGATTACCGCGTCTACCAACCCGTTTGAGGCCGACCTCGGTTGGATTGTGAAGATGGACAAGGGCGAGTTCGTCGGTCGAGACGCGCTCGAGAAAGTCCTGGACCAAGGGATCAATCGAAAACTGGTCGGCTTTGAGATGCTGGAGCGTGGGATCGCACGCGATGGTTACGAGGTCGCGTTGAACAACGAACCGGCCGGGTGGGTGACGAGTGGCGGGCCTTCACCAACGCTGAATAGAAACATCGGTCTCTGCTATCTTCCGGTTCAAGCGGCTGTACCCGGAACTTCGATGCAGGTGTTGATCCGAAATGCACCGGTGGCGGCGGTTACTGTGCCGACGCCGTTTTATAAGCGAGCAAAGGGATGAGCTATCCGGAGAACTTCAAGTACACCAAAGAACACGAGTGGGTGAGTTTGGACGGTGATCACGGAACCATCGGCATCACCGATCATGCGCAGGAAGAGCTGGGAGATATCGTGTTCGTGGATCTGCCCAAGGTAGGGACGGCAGTCACCAAGGGCCAAACATTCGGTTCGGTGGAATCGGTAAAAGCGGTTTCAGATATTTACTCGCCGGTTACCGGCGAAGTGAGTGCTATCAATGAGCTGCTGCAGAAGAGCCCGGAAAAGCTGAACGAAGATCCCCATGGCGACGCGTGGCTGATTCAGGTGAAACTCGCTTCCACGAGCGAATTGAACGATCTTATGTCGGCCGCCGATTATCAAAAATATATAGGCGCGGAGTAAACGCCGAAGTTCCCTTTCCCGGAGCCATTTAACCAGATTGCGTTATCTACCGAAATCGGATTCCGAGCGGCGCCAGATGTTAGACGCCATCGGGTTGAAATCTGAAGAAGATCTCATTGCCTATCTCCCGTCGGATGTCCGCTTTGACAAACGACTGGCGATTGATGACGGCAAAAGCGAATACGAAATCGTCGATTATTTCCGGGCACGCTCAGCTGAAACGGCTGTAGGTTACGCCAGTTTCCTGGGAGCCGGCGTCTACAATCATTACCGGCCCGTGGTGGTTGAAACGGTGGTGTCGCGCGGCGAGTTTCTTACGGCTTACACGCCCTATCAACCGGAAATTTCGCAAGGGACGCTGACCAGCATCTTTGAGTTCCAGACCATGGTGTGCCAGCTGACGGGCATGGAAGTAGCGAATGCTTCGATGTACGACGGTTCGTCGGCGGTGCCGGAAGCGGCCATGATGGCGGTTCGGATTACGCGGCGGGACAAAGTTCTGGTCGCGCGAACGGTACATCCTGAATACCGGCAGGTCCTCCAGACCTACACGCAGCACCAGGGGATTCCGCTCGAAGAGATCGGATATGACAAAAAGGGCCGCCTCGATTTGGACGATCTCAGAAAGAAGCTGAACGAAGACGTAGCCGCGATCATTGTGCAGACGCCGAATTTTTTCGGCCTCCTGGAACAGCTTGGCGAGATGAAACGACTGGTGGCAGCGAAAGGCGCGCTGCTGGTGGTCGTGTTTACGGAGGCTGCTGCACTTGGCATCATTGAGCCGCCGCGGGACGCGGATGTTGTCGTCGGCGAATTGCAAAGTTTCGCCATTTCGCCGAGCTATGGTGGCCCTTACGTAGGTATCATCGCGACACTTGAAAAGTACATACGGCAGATACCGGGACGACTGGTCGGTGAAACCACAGATGCTGCCGGGCACAGAGCCTTCTGCCTGACACTGGCCACGCGAGAGCAACACATTCGCCGCGAGAAGGCGACCTCGAATATCTGTACCAATCAGGCGCTACTGGCGTTGATGGCCACGGTCTTCATGACGCTGTATGGAAAAGAAGGTTTGCGCGAACTGGCGGTCCAGAATTTATCGAAAGCGCATTACCTTGCCGGAAAGCTGCCGCTGCGATTCGACGCGCCGTTCTTCAATGAGTTTGTCATCACCGCGAACGGCAGGTCCCCGGAAGAGATCAATTCCAAGCTGCTCGAGCAGAAGATTATCGGTGGGTTGCCGCTGGGCCGTTTCTATCCGGAACTGACGAATTGCATGCTGCTGTGTGCGACGGAAATGAACAAGCGGAGCGACATGGATGCTGTCGCTTCCGCATTCAAGAACTAGAGAAAAATGATCAAGCAGGTCACCAGGCACATTGTTCAGAACGAGCCGCTGCTGTTTGAGCAGAGCTCGCCCGGTAAAAAGGGATATCAACTGCCGGCGCTCGATGTACCCGAGTCAGATCCGGAGAAAGTGCTGGGCCGGGAGAACGTTCGCGATGAAATCGACGGTTTTCCCGAAGTAAGCGAGTTTGAGGCGCTTCGACATTTCACTCGCCTGTCGACCTGGAACTACGCAATTGACCTGGGCCTCTATCCCTTGGGCTCCTGCACGATGAAGTACAACCCGCGCATCAACGAACTGGTAGCCCGTACTGAGGGCGTCGCCTGGGCTCATCCGTATCAGCCGGAAAGCCTTTCCCAAGGCTGCATGGAAGTGATTGCGGCGCTCGAATCGGCTTTGGCCGAAATTACGGGCATGGATGCGGTCACACTGCAACCCGCAGCTGGAGCGCACGGAGAGTTCACGGGCATTCTGATGATCCGCGCCCTCCTTGAATCGCGGGGGAATGCTCGTAAGAAGATCCTCGTTCCCGATTCTGCGCACGGAACGAATCCGGCTACGGCGATGATGGTCGGCTATACCGTCGAAAACATCAAGTCGAACGATCGGGGAATGGTGGACCTCGGCGTCCTAGAGCGCGTTGTGACGGAAGATGTTGCGGGCCTGATGATTACGAACCCGAACACCGTCGGAGTGTTCGAAGAGAATATCCGAAAAATCTGCGCCACCCTGCATGATAAGGGCGCGCTCGTGTACATGGACGGCGCGAACATGAACGCGCTCGTCGGCGTGGCACGTCCCGGCGATTTCGGTGTTGACGTGATGCACCTGAACCTGCACAAGACCTTTTCCACGCCGCATGGCGGAGGAGGACCGGGATCGGGCGCGGTGGCGGTGGCGAAAGTGCTTACGCCGTTTCTGCCGGGACCTCGGCTGAAGCGCGAAGGCGACAAATGGCACTGGAACTACGACCTGCCGCAATCGACCGGCCGCGTTCGGGCCTACTACGGGAATTTCGGAGTTCTTGTGCGCGCGCTGGCCTATATCATGGCGCATGGCGGAAATGGGCTGCGACAGGCAACTCTCGACGCCTTACTGAATGCGAACTATATTCGCACGCTGCTCGAACCCTACTACGAACTCGCGTACAAAGCGCCGAGCATGCATGAGTGCGTGTTCAGCGATGACCGCCAGGCGAAGCACGGTATAAGAACCGGAGATGTTGCGAAACGTCTGATCGATTACGGCTTCCACCCTTATACGGTCAGCTTCCCGCTCATTGTGCGCGGCGCGATGATGATCGAGCCGACGGAGACCGAAGGCAAGCGCGATCTGGATGCGTTCATTGACGCGATGATTTCAATTGCAAAGGAAGTGGAAGAGACGCCGGAACTGGTGGCGAAAGCTCCGCACTCGACACGAACGTTACGAGTGGATGAAGTGACGGCGGCGCGCAAACCAGTCGTGCGTTGGATTCCGCGGTCTACCGCGAGCCAAGCAGCCGATTAGCGGCGTCGGTAACTGTTTCGACCGCCAGTTCGGATAGCGGATTGTGGTGCAGAGTTTCGACCTGTTTGCCGCGCGGGCTCCAGACCTCCGGTGACGTGGGGCCAAAAAGAGCGAGCACGGGCACACCAACTGCAGCGGCTAAATGTGTGATACCCGAATCGTTGCCGATGTAGAGCTGGGCGGCCGCCAGCCATGCGGCCAATTTGTCAAGGTGTTCAAAGCGCACAGCGCTATCGAGTGACTCCTCCGGTCCGGCTACCCAGTTAGCATCCAGGGGCAATTCCTTTGCAAGCTGCTGGTATCGGTCGAGCGGCCAATTCTTCTTCGTGCTGCCCGAAAAGGGATGGATAACTGCCATCCTGCCGTATGAGGGCGCAGAGACGTTGATCTTTGGTGCGAGGCCGCGGGGCGCGCCCACTTGGCGGCTGAAGAAGTCGCACGCGTGCTCCTTGTACCCTGCGGGCGGCAACGCCGCGTAGAATGTTGAGGGAACACCGGAAGCCCGCACAACGTGACGGAATTCGGGGCGATTCGTTCCATACCAGCTGACGACCGAGTCGAATTCGGAAAGCCGCTTTTGCAGACGACGGTCGGCTTCGTCATCCCCAATTCCAGCAGCGTCGATGCCGGTGGAAGACAAGGGTCTCACGATGTCAGCGAACTGCAGGACCGGAACAATTGGGCGCGAAATCCAGATTTCCGTGTAGTCGGCTTTCACATGTTCCATCGCCGGGAACGTCAGAATGCAATCTCCAATGCCTCCCGGGCGCACAAGAAGACGGCGCATGGAAAAAGGTCAAAATCCGTATAGCTGGCGCGCGTTCTCGCGCATGACCATATGCGCGAGTTCTTTCGCACGATCAGCTGTGATTTCACCATCACGCAGCATGCCGGTCAAAGCAACCCCCAGCGCAAGGCGGCCGTAGTGGGAGCCGATCCAGGCAGTCTCTTCCCAGCCAACGTCTTTCGAAAAGGGACTCGCGTCAGAACCATAGAGAACGCGGTAGGGAACCGACTCCAGGTACAGGCGAATTGCGCGAGCCGCTTCGGCCGGATAGGTCAAGTAATCGAGACCGGACATATCGACGTACACGTTCGGCTTTAGAATCAGCGCCGCTGCTTCCCGAGTGAATGGCCAGCCGCCATGCAGCATGACGAATCTGGTCCGTCTCAAACCGGGGTCGTTGAACAACGATTCGAGGGGCACAGGGTCTGCGTTCGCAACTCGGAAATAGCTACCCACACCTACGGCACAGTGAATATGAATCGGGAGATTCAGACGACCTGCTTCGGAGCAGAGGAATCGAAACACATAATCCTGCAGAATCTTGTACTCCTCCGGAGTCGGCTCGGAGGAACGGGCGTATATGGAGTAAACGCGCTCGGCGCTCTCACGCTGGGGATTGCTGATCTCCAGATTGCGGAGGTAAGCAATCTCGAACTTCAAAGCAACCGCACCGTTTCCCTTCCAGGTCTCGAGCGTGTGCGAGATGAACGTGAGGTATTCGTCGAAAGTGGCGGGCAGTTGCTTCATGTTCTCTTCGCGCAAGAACCGGCTGAGCAGGGCTTCTTCGCTGTTGAAGAACGCTTTATGCTCGGGATCTTTGGCCTTGGCAGCCGCGTTATCAAGCGGAAAAAGGAAGCAGTCGACGAACGGCACCCACTTGAAGCGATCGTTCGGAAGTCCCCGCCCCATGGCCACCCGATTGGCGAGCATGATGTCAGTGTTGGTCTTATTCAACACCCAGGAAGGATAAAGATCGCCGCGCGATTTTTCCTCTTGGGCTTTTCTGCCCGAGATGTCCTTCGTCGTGCCGAACAAGGCCTGGTCCGCTTCAGCAAAATACGAGCTTCCGTTGGTAAACGGGGCCGGCAGCGCCGGATCCTGGATAGCGTCAGCAGGAAGAGCGTCGAAATCGCGATCGTCTTCGCCGGCGCCCGTAACTTTAACCGGGTGGGCGTGATTGTCGATCGCGGTAATGTGGGCCAATTCCGAGGCAATCGCGTCGTCGACGGACAAGTTTGCTGGGTCGCGGCGGCTGCACGAAGCTGCAAACAGGCACACAGCTATAGCGACGGGGAATGAGGATCGGCCCATCGACACGGGCTATTCAATGGAGACAGGCACGCGAACGTCGACAGTGCCAGGGCGGAAACACATCTGATCGTTGCACGCCTGGTAATGGATTTTGCCAATCATGGTTGCAGAACCGGCAGCGACGCCCGGAGGCGCCTTGAACTGGGTGTTTACCTGGATGGTACCGGTGAAAACGGAAAGCTCCTGATTGCCTACCTTGATTCGCTCCGGTGGTGGGAAGGTCTCACCCCGTGCCTGTAAAGGCCCGGAGGTCCATTCGATCGAAAGCGGAATAAGGAACGCATCCGCCGGCTTATTGCTGTTGACGTGCAAGCCGGGAGAGATTGTCACCTTTAGCGGCGCGGTCGCGGTCGCGCCCCGCTTGATGGTTATCAGATCCGGAGCGATGACCCTGAGCTTATTTTGCTGGCCGAACAAGAATGACGCTGGGCAAAGCACCAGCGCGAGCGGCAGTAGTCTCCTTGTCCGCGAGCAGCTTTTCAATTTCCTGCGAATATTCATTTCTTCCGGCAAGACCAACATAAGGCGCGGCGATCCTTCTCTCCCTGTCGATGATGAAGGTAGTCGGGAGGGCGTCCACGCCACCGTATAACTGGCCGACACTGTCATTCCCGAGAAGCACTCGATAATTCATCTTGTGTTCGGCGATAAAAGGCTTGATGGCCGCCCAGCCATCCTCGTCCATGGAGATCCCGAGCACTTCGAAACCGCGCGACTTATATTGCTGCTCGAACTGGATGAACCAGGGAATTTCGAGTCCACAGGGACCGCACCAGGTTGCCCAGAAATTGAGCAAAACGACTTTACCGCGGTAATCGCTGAGCTTCACATCCGCTCCGGTCGCATCCTTCAATGTGAAGTCGGGTGCGAGGTGGCGGTTACCTGCGCTCGCCGAGGACGGTTTACCGTTTTGTTTGGTAAATCCGGCGCGTGTCCATGAGGGCAAGTCTGAACAGGAAACGCAGACAAGCACGGCCACAACGGCCAGACAGGCAGAGGATTTAGACAAGCCTAGTACCCACATCTCAGTTTAGTACCCTACCGGTCAGCATCGAACGGAACTGTTCAGGGTTGTGTTGAACCAGGCAGCGCGCCGTTGTCGAAACCGAGTCGCGAGCGTGTAATGTTCACATTCCGGGACGCCCGCGTGCAACCAGGCAGCGGTATCGCAAAAGCTTTCACAAACGTATTCACGCCAGCGGCGAACGTTTCTGTCCAGAGACTCTTTTTTGACTGAGGAAGATTCGCCGAGTTCACCGTGAGCAGCTAACCGGCCCTCATTTTGGAGTAGTGCCGCGTATTCGTTTCTACTCCGATTGTTGAGCCGGGCCCACACAAAATGAAACAGTTCATGGATCAGGATCAGGCGCAATTGCTTCGGCGAGCGAAGTAAGCAGGTTTCAAGAACAATGCGGCGCTGCCGGATGAAACTGGCGGCGTGAACGGGCGTCCCTTTGCCCGCATGACCACTGAGCAATTTCCCACGGGACGCCGTTAGATCCGGTTTAACCGAGATTGCGATCGGGCCGCCGACCAACACTGGTATCCGGTTGCATATCGTTCGGATCCGTCGAC
>JAFAUR010000854.1 GCA_019243205.1 Acidobacteriaceae bacterium
TGTCGGAGTAATCAACTCGACGGTTTCGGCCCCCACGAGTGCTTATGGCTCCTTCCAGGGCTCGGCAGTATCAGGCCGCGTGATCCAGACTCAAGTCAAGCTCACGTTCTGAATCATTCCGGCTGGTTCCGGCCAACCATAGGAGGCTCCGGCCTCCTATGGTCTAAGAACGTGAACGCGGCAATCAAATCAGAAGGCTCGCATGCTGCTGCCTCATGGTGTGACACGTTGGTAGTGAAAACAAGAACGAAGGCTTGCGCGCGTGTACCGATTGGCGCCCTCTCAAGGACCAATTCAGGACGTCATCATCTGCGAATCAAGCGGAAGCCGGACGGTGAACGTGCTGCCTTTACCTGGTCTGCTCGCCACTGACACCGCGCCACCATGGCATTCGGCGGCGAGCTTCACAATCGATAATCCAAGCCCGCTCCCGCCATCCGCTCGTGTTCTCGCCTCAGCCACTCGATAGAACCTGTCGAAGATTCTGTCTAAGCTTGCTTGAGGAATACCAATCCCCGTGTCCGAAATGGTAAGCACGCCGTCGTGGTTCTCTCGCTTGAGCATCACGGAGACCGCTCCGCCGCTCGGCGTGTACTGTATCGCATTATGCAGCAGATTCACCAGCATTCTCCGCAGGAGTTCCTCATCTCCTTGAAACGATAAGTCCTGATCTGCGCTGCAGCTGAGCCTTATCTGTTTCAACTGAGCAAGCGGCTGTGCACTCCGGCAACACGCTGTCACCACGTCATCCAGATACAGCTCTTCCCTTCGAAGCATCTGCTGTCCGCTGTCCGCCCGTGCCAGATCGAGCATGTCCTTGACGATACGCGCCATGCGCTTGGAATTGTCCCGTATGGTCGAGATCGATTCTCTATACTCATCCACTGTTCTTTCGCGCGACAGCGAAACTTCGGCCTCACCATGGATGATCGCTAGTGGCGTGCGCAGCTCATGCGACGCATCCGCCATGAACTCGCGCATCACTCGGAAGGATTTGTCCAGCCGCGATAGCAGCGCATTGAACACCGCGGCCAAGCGCGCGAATTCGTCTCGGCTCTTCACGTCCAGTCGTTCGTCCAGGTTCTTCGCCGTAATTCGTTCCGCCTGCGCCGATATCGTAACTACCGGTTCCAGGCTCTTTCCGGCCAGGAAAAAACCGCCCAGTGCGGCAAGCAGGAATGCCGCGGGCATCGCAAATAGGACAATCTGCCGCATCCGCGCGAGTTCGTCCGAAAGTTCCCGCATCGATTCCAGCACCGCAACGGTATACGTCACCGAGTTAATCCGGATCGGCACTGCCGCTAATCGTTCATTCCTTTCCGAATCTGTCGCCATACCGTATTCACCCAGCCTCACAGACCCAACAAGGTTGCTCCTAAGTGCGAGCGACACGACATTCGCGCCGTTTGACGCTATGACTTCGTGACCGCGGAAGATCGCTACGCGAGTTTTGCCGTGGCTAAACTCGCGAATCGTTTCTGCGGCGCCCGCGGCCGGATTGTTCCGCTCGACAAACTCGTCGAAATAACTCGCTGTCGCGTCCGCCGTTCGCATCAGCGTCTGGTCGAATGCGCTCCGCAGATCGTGCGAAAGAGAAGACAGAACGTAAATGCTGAAACAGGTTAGTAGAAGACCGAAGGCCAGCGCGTACCACAAAGTAAGCCGCAGGCGGACGCTACTGAACATAGAAGTCTTAGAAATATCATGCCAGTAGGCGGCAAGTTATGCACGGCTGAAAACTACGCGGATAGCACGGCCACCTCAGCAGTTCATCGTGCATTAATCTACCTGCATGTAGCATGTCTCCGGAGAAGATGAATGAAAAGATTACCCATGTTACTGCTTCTATGCGGCGCAGCGTTCCTGTGCTTTGGCAAGAGTGATCCGAACGCGAAGCCAAACAACTACGCTCAAAAGCTGGTCGATGAGGAGGTCGCGAAACACCCCGAGGTCGTCATAATGGCCATACATGCCAAATCGGCCGCAGATCCCGATTACCCCATCATCGCCTGGTACGGTCCGACGGGCGGCAAAGTGCGTGTTGGGAAGAAAGCCGACGATGACGACATGCGAGTAGTCAACAAGGGCGACGTAAACCTGGAAGTAAATGCAACCGGCGATCGTTTCGAGGTTGAGCTTCCACTGCAGGACGTCAACAACAAAACTATCGGCGCTCTCGCCGTCGTCTATCCGTACAAGAAGGGCGACAACAAAGCCGAATTCAGGAAAAAAGCTGAGCAGGTACGCGACGACATGCGGCCTAGAATTACTTCAGCCGATAAGCTGAACGAAGCACAATAGCCTTTTTTGTTTGCCGATATCCGTATGGCGGTCCAGACCGCCGCACCCGCCGCGGCGTTAGCGGACTTGGTTTAATACGCCAATGGACGGTTCATTGCATCTACAAACGTCGGTTCTGAAAGCGCGCCAGGGGGTCATCGCCGCTCTTGCTTGCTTTTCGATCCCAATTTTGTGTCCTGCGCAAACAACTCCGCATGGATCAGGAACGTCGGCAGCGGCGCTAGTCACGCAACAGGCCTCTCTGTTGAGTGAGGTCCCGGCTGCTACCCAGTCAGGCGCGCCCGTGCCAGTGACTCTTCAGGACGCCATTCAGCGTGCATCGAAAATCTATTCACAATACCTCTCAACCGTGGCCGACGCTCAAGTTTCGCGCGAGGATTTTCTACAAGCCCGCAATGCTATGCTGCCGTCATTCGGCTACACGCAGCAGTATCTGGGGACCCAAGGAAACGGTAAGACACCCAGCGGGCGCTTCGTAACGAATGACGGTGTTCATGTCTATCGGCTTTGGGGCGTGATGCATCAGGACATCCCCGCCGGATTTTTCGCGGGTTCTTCATACAAGCGGGCTCAAGCGGGTGTGGCATTAGCGGAAGCAAAAGCGGAGATCGCTCGACGTGGGCTAGTCGTGACCGTGACCAGAAGTTTCTATACATTGATATCTGCTCAGCGCAAGTATGTCGCGGCTCAACAATCCACAGATCAGGCCCAGCGTTTTGTTGAAGACACTTCGAAGCTCGAATCCGGTGGCGAAGTGGCACACGCCGATGTGGTCAAGGCACAACTTCAACTCGATCAACAACGAATCGTTTTTCGCGAAGCCGAACTCGCCATGTCCAACGCACACTTGGCGCTCGCGGTCTTGATATCGCCGTTGTTCGACGAGAATTTCTCTGCAGTCGATGACATGGACCACATGCCCGTTTTGCCGCCCATGCCTGAGCTGCGAGAACAGGCTGCACGGCAGAATCAGGACATCCGCGCAGCAGTGCAAACTTTGCACCAGGCTAACGCCGATGTCAGCATTGCGCGGGGTGGCTTCTTTCCGACTTTTAGTCTTGATGCCGTGTATGGCATTGAGGCAAATGCGATTGCGTTGCACAGCGCTGCGGCGGCGGCAAAGGATCTCGGACCCTTGCCCAATCCCGGCTATTTCATCACGGCTACTGCGAACGTTCCCATCTGGAACTGGGGAACAACACGAAGTAGGCTAAAGCAGGCAGAACTCAAACGTGCGCAAGCGCAGGCCGATCTCACACAGACCCAGCGAGAGGCGCTAAGCAATTTCTACTCGGCCTATAACGAGGCGGTTGCGGCCCGAGCCGAGATAGAAACATTGCGCGATGCGGCCGGTCGTGCTGCAGAGAGCTTGCGGTTAACCATTCTACGCTATCAGGCCGGCGAAGCGACGGCCCTGGAAATTGTCGATGCGCAGAACGCTATCGCAAGCGCACGCAATGCCTTAGCTGATGGAGAAGCGAGATATCGTATCGCCATCGCGTCTTTGCAAACGCTAACCGGCCAGTTCTAAGCGAGAGAGCTGCGCATTCCGCAGTGCTTCATGGTTTCGCAGTCACAACTTGCAAAAAGATTTTTTCTTGTTGATTACACGGCACTTCGCCGACCGCTCCACTTGTAGAACGTTCGTTCCCACGCTTTGATGTGGTACGCTCCGGCAGGCTCGCAAGAGGTCAATCCCCCTTCGCGGGCCTTTTTCATTTCGGAGGAGGCAAACATGTCGAAAAAGAATCGGCGCAACCATTCCTGGCCTGCAAATCGGAATGCGAAGTTCCAACCCGTGTCTCAGCCCGCGAACACTAACCGTGAGCTTGGTCAGGAATCTACTTGCTCCCTTGTTACCGGCATCTCTCCTGCCCAACTAGCTGCCAATCGTGCGAATTCCCAAATGTCCACCGGTCCGCGCACCGAAGGTGGCCTGGCGCGATCATCCAAGAACGCCGTGAAATCCGCGCTCACGGGCCGTACCGTTCTCCTTCCTGGTGATGATGTCGAAGAGTATGCCGCTTTCCTCGCTGAATACGAAAACGAACTCAAGCCGGTCGGCCAGCAGGAAAAAGAACTTGTTCAGGTCATCATCGATTGCCGCTGGCGCCTGCGTCGCATCCAGGAACTCGAGTACGCTATCTATACTCATGGGGAGCGTCAGTTCGCCCAAACCTTCTCTGAAGAACGGGCAGAAATCCGCGGCAGCATGATCCTGCTCGAAACGCACTTGGCTTTTCAGAAGGAACTCCGCAACCTTCATATCCAGGAGGCCCGCATCGATCGCAAACGCTCGAAAGCTCTCGCCGAACTTCACGAACTTCAGGCCGCCCGCACCGCAGCCGCCGAGTCCGATGCCGACGACCTCTCGAACGCAGACTCGTTAGCGGCCCTCGACACGAGCAATGTCCCGAAATACATCGCCCCAAACCGCGCGAATCAGAAAACGCCCGCTCCCGACCCGAATGGCTTCGTTTTTTCAAACGATGATTCAGCTTCCTCACCGCGCGAACTCAGCGAAGCAAAAGCCGCGTGAAAGAGGATCTAAAGCAGGAAAACGCTCTTAGAACAGAATCTTCAGCGCGAACTGCAACTGCCGCGATGTGGTCGCGGTCGCCAGAATCTGCCCTGCGGTCGATACTACCGCTCCAGTTCCGCTGAAAATCTGCGACTGCTGCCTCGCCGGTGTGCCCAGGTTCGTGTGGTTCAGCAGGTTGAATGCCTCGGCTCTGAATTGCGCACGCACTCGTTCTGTCACGCTGATGTTCTTGATCAACGATGTGTCAAGCGTCACCACTGACGGGCCGGTCAGGATATTTCTCCCGCTATTCCCCAGGCGATTGCTCGGCGACGGAAACACGAAACAGGATAGCTTGATATACCCGTTCGGATTCCCTGTTACCGCATTACCGGCGCATCCGGACGTAGTCAGTCTGTCAGGCAACGAATATGGATTGCTGTTTAGAAGGCCAAGCGGGTCTGGGCCAATAATCGGCGTGAACGGCAGCCCCGACCGGGCAGTCAAAATTCCGCCGAGTTGCCAGCCTCCGATCACTTTTCCGACCCAGCCCTGCTTTGGCCCGGGCAGTTCCCACAAAACGTTACCTGTCAGGTTCTGCACAACGTTGAAATCCGAGGGTCCATACATCAGACTCGGCCAGAAAGCCATAGGTGCGGGGCTGAAGCTGTTACTGAAATTTGTTCCGCCCAGCGAAGACGAGGAGGTATCCAGCGACTTGCTCCACGTATAAGATACGCCATAGCGCAGACCCTTCGTGTCTCGTGAAACTCGAACCAGCAATGCGTTGTATGAGTTCGAACTATCCCACAACAGCGTGTCGATTGTCCCGGCAGTCGGATTGAGCCGTGTCCCACTTCCTACCGGCGTTGGCCAAATCAGATTCGCGGTGTTCAGCGGATCGGTAGGCGGCACGATATTCGAATCGTTACTTCGGAACGGCTGGTGTACGCCATGCGCCCCGCTGTAGCCAGCTTGCAGGACAGTGTCCCACGGCAGTTGCTGCTGTATGTTGAAGTTCCATTGCTCGACGTAAGAACGATGTGGATTCTGCTCAACATAAACGTTGCGAAGCGCTGCCTGCCCCGTGGTCGCCAAGAGATACGCCTGCGACGGGAAGGAATTCTTGGGCGGCTTAGATAGACTCACATTCAGTGTGTATGGGGCTGTGTTTACTGCCAGTAGCGAAAACTGATAAGTAAGCGGCAAAGTATCATATAGTCCAAAGCCTGCACGAATGGCTGTCTTACCGGTGTGGAACGGATCCCAGGCGAATCCAACTCTCGGAGAGAAATCCTTATACGTCGCGTTATTGAAGTACGGGCTACCCAGATGAGGCGTTGGTGAAGTTAGCGTAGGTAACGTGCTCAGGTGCCCATACTTCTCGGTTGGTACGGCAGCCATCTCATACCGGAGACCAAGATTCAACGTCAGGTTAGGTTTCACATGCCAATCGTCCTCGATGTATACACCCGGGACCCACTGACGCATATAGATAGGAGTAGCTGCTCCCGGTACCTGAGAAGTGAAGCTGGATGGAACATTTTGCAAGAAATTCGATAAAGAGCCAAACGTAAAAAAACCGACTGTGGTCGATCCCAGAGCGTTGGACTGAATGTATTCCAAAGATCCGCCAATCTTCAGCGAATGTGCGCCGCGGGTCCAAAAAAGGTCATCGTTCAGTTGATAGCTGTTGTAGTGGTTCTGATACGTTCCTTCCGCGTTCGTCCCACCGGCGAACGTCGTAAGTCCAGTTACCTGAATTTCTCCCACTGGTTGCCCTGGCACAAATCCTAGAGACGTGTCATTAGCCAGTGGATTGATGGCGGTATTGCTGGCTGGAGCGAGAGAAACGCTGCGAGCGAAACCTATACGGGCAAAGTTCGCCAATGTCGGTCCGAAAATATGACTTTCTTGAACGATTGCGTCCACCCGATTGACGTTCTCGTTGATCTGCGTAAAGTTATAGGTGTCCGGTTGCGAGAGGGAAGAGTAGTCGCTCAGGAACGTGGCGTGAATCGCGTCTTTATCAGAGAGTGTGTGGTCCACTCGGGCCGTGTACAGGTTCTCGTTGATTACCTGTTTCGATACCAGGTTGGCCTTCTGGATGTCGCCCGTCTGACCCGGATCCGGTGTCGGATAGATCGCTTGGTACGGCGCCACGAGGGGACTCACTTTGATCTTCCCTGTGCTGAGATTTCCGGTCCATGCCGCCAATGACGGCACGTTCACGGCCGCTGTCGTGGACAGGTCCTGACGCAACCCTTCGTAATCGAAAAAAAAGAAGGTGTGTTTCTTCTCGATGGGCCCGCCAATAGACGCGCCAAATTGATTGCGACGGAATGGCGGGGTGCTTAGGCCGTCAAAGAAATTTCGCGCATCTAGATCGTTGTTCCGGATGAACTCGTACAATGATCCATGAAATTCGTTGCTGCCTGAACGAGTGATGGCATTGATCACCCCGCCGGATGTCCGGCCATATTCCGCGGGAGCATTCCCGGTAACGACCGAGAACTCTTGGATGGCATCGACGCCAAGGCTCAATCCAAGTACGCCGCCGGGACCGCCTCCCGAATAATCGTTGAGCACTACGCCATCCAGCCGGTACACGTTCTGCTGCGGCCGATTCCCGCCGATAGAAATTTGAGAACCCCAGCCGCGATTGGCTCGGGCATTGCTACCCGCCGTAGCCGCTATCTGGGTGTCCATTCCATGCACGCTCGGTTCCAGCGTCGCCAGCTGCGTCCAATCGCGCCCGTTGAGGGGTAATTCTCGAACGGTCTGCCCGCCGACTACCGCGTTCGTAGAAGATGATGCCAAGTCTACTTGGGGCACATCCGCCTTGACAGTAATCTGCGTCGTCGTGCCGATCGTCATCTGCATGTTGAGCTGTATTTCGGCGCCGGCTGTAACGAGTTCGGAGGTTTTGACGGTCTGGAAACCTGTAGCAGAGAACGTCAAGTCGTATGTGCCCGCATCGAGATTAGGCACCGTGTAAAAGCCTGCATCGTTAGTTACTAGTGTCCGGCCAACTTGTGTATTACGTGAAACGAGCTGAACCTGGGCACTTGGGACAACTGCACCGCTGGGGTCCGTAACCACGCCGCTGATAGTGCCCCCTGCGACTTGCGCCAGGACTGGTCGACACAACGGCGCGAGAAAGAGCACGAGAGCGAACGACGCGATCGCAAAAAGTCGACCAGGAAATCTGTTCATGAAATACTCCTAAAGGGCGCCTCGCGGCCACCTTGTTGCTAAATGATTCAATCTACTCACCAGCGGATGAACAGACCATTAACGCGTTTCAGGGCAGCTTATCGCGTTGTGCTTGCAAAAAGAGATCGTTCAGCGGAAGATATCCACCATCATCCAGAACATCTTTTTGACCCTCAGTGCTAAGCACGTACTGCAGAAGTTCTTTAACTTCTATCCGCATACTCTCGCCCGGTCGCCCGTTTACATATGCGAATGCGATGCGTGTTAGAGGGTAGCGCTGTGCGCTGAGGTTTTCTCTGGTGGGCTCATAGAACCGCTCGTCGTCTGCACTAACAGCGATTGCCTTCACGCCGGCATTCGAATACGTTAGATCGGCAACCCCAATCCCGGCGGGATCTTTGGCGAGAGCATCCAGAATATCTTTCGGTTTGTTGAACTCTCGCAGGTCTGGCCAGTTCCATTTTCCGCTGCCAGTCATGACAACCCGTTTGAAGAAAGCCGCTGAACCAGTCTCCACATTAAATCCATATGCGTGAATAGGCTTTCCGCGCAAGGCACCGTCGACACCAAGCTGTGCCCAGGTGTTGATCGCCCCGTTTCCCCGCAGGTGCTCACAACCGAAGATGGCATCTAACTCAGCCAGTGTGACCTTCGAAATCGGATTATCATGATGCACAAAAACAGCCAGCGCAGGCGACTTGCCGGGTGCATTCAGACTGCCGGTCATGAACGCAATCCCAATCGGCTTGTATTTGAACACCCACTCGAATGCCATAATCTCTTTCGGCGTTGCTGGCCGGCCCATGACAGCGATATCGGCAACACCCGTGTAGAGACCTGCCATTGCTGTATCGGTTCCCATCAGCTCGGCTGCAATGTGAATGGAAGGCTGAGCCTTTTGAAAGTGTTCACTCCACCGCTCGATAACACCTTTCATTTGCGGAGTGCCCCAGACGCGCACGGTTCCAGTTGTATCCAGCTTCTTCAGTTGTCCTCGCGCCGCTTCGGTGCTGAGTGGCAGATACCCGCGGGCCTCTTCAATGTCGTTCTGCCCTTCGCGGCTGAGGATGTATCGCAGGAATTCGCGTACGCACGGCTCAATCGGCTCACCTGGGGTCCGGTTCACGTACGCCGGAACGATCCGGGTTAGCGGATACTTCTGCGAGATCAGGTTCTCTTTCGTCGCTGCATAGTACGGACTCTTTTCGTCCATTGCGAGCGCTAAAGCTTTCACCTGGTCAGTCGCGTAACGGACATTCGAAACGCCAATGCCGTACCGGTCTCGGCCAACAGCATCGATAATCTGCTGCCCGCTGTCGTAAGTCGTGCCGTCCGCACGTGGGATGTGAGCGTATTCATGGATGTTGCACTTCCACTTGTGACCGCCGTTGAGCACCGTGTCCTGCAGATAACTTGTGAAGTCATCATCCAGCTTCCACGCATACAGGTGGATCGGCTTGTCAACCCATTCGCTCGATAATCCAAGTTGATCCCAAGTCCGAACGTCGCGTGCGCTTCGCGGTGAGCCGTATGCAAAGACCGAGGCCAGCTGTGCCAGCGTTAGCTTCGAGATCGGGTTGTCCTTGTTGACAAAATAGACCTGCGCGAAGTCCATATTGCGCACATCCAGGCTGCCGGTCGCCACATCGATTTCAAGCGGCTCATAGCGCATCACGCGTTCAAATGCATGCAGCTCAAACGGATGAATCTCTTCGCCGCGAATTGCCAGGTTGCCGACGCCGGCATACAGAGCGCCGATCGACGATGCAGTTCCATACATCCGGTGGTCGAACTTCACGTCGGGCTGATATTTCAGGAAGCCCTGCTCCCACGCGCGAACCAGGTTTCCCATGAAATCGTGCGTCGGACTACCGTGCCCCCAAAGTCGAACGGTCCCGGAAACCTTCTGCGCCGGCCGATAGCTCGGTAGTTGCTCTATCTGGCGCGCGCATGCCAGCACGCAAATACAGCACGGCAGCAGAAGATGGTATCTTCGGTGCACGCCGGATACTAACATCCGGCGATTAAATCGAGCATGAACGGAAGCTCGCGTGCGACTACCGTTCATCGTCAGTTCATGCGGCGTGTTTTAGGATGCGAGCTTGAATACTCTTGTAATCGGCGTCGCAGCGCTCATGGCTATCGCCTTGCCCTGTTCAGCGCAGTCAACCGAAACCATCCGTATTTGGGGCAATGATCAGATGGCCACTCTGTTGGGCTATTGGGAAGCGGCTTTTCGTCAGACGCGCCCGGACGTTCGCTTTGAAGATAAACTCTTCGGTCCTGCATCCGCAATGGCCGGCATCTACACGGAAGTGGCAGATCTCAGCGTCATGGGTCACGAACTACAAACGGATGAGAGCATGGGCTTTGAGTGGGTACATCAATACAAGGCGCTCGGAATCGAAGTTGCCACCGCGGGACTTCAAAAGCACAGCAACGGGGCCGCGTTAGTGATCTTCGTTCACCGCGACAATCCAATCCGGCAATTATCGCTGGCGCAGTTGGACGCGATTTTCGGCAGCGAGCATAAACGCGCAACGCAAAACATCCGCACATGGGGCGACTTGGGCCTGGCAGGCGATTGGAAAGATCGCCCGATCCACGCCTATGGTTACGCCAGTGGAACCGAAGGCGGCGCTTTCTTCAGGCGGCGTGTATTAGAGAACAGTTACAAGTGGAACTGTGATCTGAAAGAGTTCGACAACGCGCAGGGGGACGATGGCAAGCTGGTGGACGCGGGCCCACGAATCGTCGCTGCTCTTGAAGCTGACAGATTTGGAATCGCATTCTCGAAGATGATGTACGCAAACGCATCCGTAAAGGCGGTCGCGCTTCGAGAATTCGACTCAGGACCCTATTTTGAACCGACGCCGGAGAACGTCGCGACCCGCGCCTATCCTCTCACGCGCACCGTTATGGTTTATTTGAATCGCCAGCCGGATAAACCCATCAGACCGAGGCTCCAACAGTTCCTCGAATACGTATTAAGCCGCGAGGGCCAACGCCAGGCCACGCGGGACGGAGGGTATTTCCCGCTGAGTGCTGACATAGCTGACGCGCAGTTAGAAAAACTCAAATGAACCGACGTTCGTTCCTACTCAGACTGGCGGCAATGCCAACTCTTTGTGCGGAAGATCGACTGCCCATCTATAGTCCGCAGCAGACCGTCTCCGGGACCATCCGTATCTGGGGGCATGGGGCCGAAGGTAAGGATTTCATTCGGACGCTTGTACTGAACTGGGAGGCGGGCTTTCAAAAGTATCAACCCAACGTGCAGTTTGATAACCAGCTCATGGGAACTGCTTCCGCCATTGGCGCCTTGTACACCGGAACGGGAGATCTGGCGCTTCTGGGGCGTGAAATCTGGCCGGACGAGATACAGGCCTTCAGGGAGGTCCTCCACTATCCGCCGTTGGGCATGGAGATCACAACCGGCAGCTATGCGACGCGGAACAAGGACTTCGCGCTTATTGTTTACGTCCACACAGATAATCCGCTTTCTCGGTTGACTCTATCTCAGGTCGGGCGCATCTTCGGATGCCACACTGATGAAGCGGCAAATATTCGATCCTGGAGCCAATTGGGAATGACCGGCGAGTGGGCCGACAAGCCGATTCACGTCTACGGATTTGAGATCAGCAGGGGCTTCGGATTCTACATGGAACAGACGGTGTTTCATGGTAGTTCCAAATGGAATCCGGATATGGTCGAAATCGGTGATCAGCATCTGCCGACCGGCAAGCTTCTCGATGCCGGCAAACGCATACTCGACGCCTTGGCAAACGATCCACTCGGCATCGCATACTCAAGCGCTCTATACGCTAACGACAAAGTAAAACCGATTGCGCTTGCGATTCGTGATTCAGGCCCGTACGTAGAACCCACTCTAGAAACGGTTCAGAATCGCTCCTATCCATTGACTCGCGTCATACCGATGTTCCTCAACCGGAAGCCCGGCCGGCCGGTGGACCCGAAGGTAAAAGAGTTCTTGCGCTACATTCTGAGCCAGCAGGGTCAAGACGCGGTGGCTCAGGATCGCGGATATCTCCCTCTCACCCCCGAAGTCGTGCGCACACAATTGCAAAAGCTCCAATGAGCTTACTTGCCGACACTGTCCAGTGCATCCAACTTCTTCATTTGGGCCTGCGCAACCTCTGCCGTTAGTGGCAGATACTTGCCGTCGCGCATCACTTCTGCTTGACCGTCCTGGCTGACGACGAAACGGAGGAATTCGATAACTGTTGGATCTAGCCCTTGGCCCGGGTCGGCGTACGCATAAATACGCGAGAAAAGAGGATATGTCCGATCGTGCAAAGTGTCAATCGCGTACGGGACATACGGTCCGCCTTCCTTTTTTGCAATCTTCAGGACCTTCAGATCCGCGTGAGAACCCTGGCCGCTAAGATTCGTGGTTGGTGCCGCAATGTAAGCGATGCCGTAGCGGTCCTTGCTCAAGTCATCGTTCAGGCCGCGTTCCAGGTTGCCTTTAGCCGATACAAAATTAGCGTAGACGCGCAGATGCTCGTTCCACTTGTCACTTCCCTCGAGCAGCAGGTCAGAGATTTCCGTGGCTTGGTGATACCGCAGATTCAGACCATAAGGATCGATTGTCTTGTCCGCCCATTCACCCGTAAGGCCAACCTGTCCCCACTTGCGAATATTGCCTTCGGGTCCGCGCGCATATCGAGGGCGCCAGCTTGTTCCATCCCAACCGCCCGTTCGCTCGGCGCCGAAGATACCGTCGAGCTGTTTCATCGTGAGTTCTCCGATTGGATTATCCTTGTGGACTACGATTCCATAGCCCGGCTGCCATCCAGGCACATCATACGATCCCGTGGCGATATCAATCTCTAGCGGCTCGCGGTTCTTGTAGCGCTGGAACAGTTCCAGTTCAGAGAACGTAACTTTGCGGCCAACGCCGATATCGCTCACACCAAAGACCAGAGATGGCACCGCCGCCAAAGTCGTTTTCATCTGAAAATCGAACTTCACGCCCGGATGATACTTCTTGAAAGCCGCTTCCCAGTAGCCGCCCAGAAAGCCGTCCGTGATGTAGTTGCTGCCCCACATGCGGACGGTGCCCGTCACTTTCTGCTTCGGCTCATATTTCGGTAGGCCGCCAAGGTCCCACTTCTTCGTGTAGGCGATCTTTCTGCCGCGTACGGTCATCATCTTTGCCCGGGCGGCCTGCATGTCGAGGCCTTCGGTGGAAACCTGACCTTGTGGCTCCGTTCCTTGAGCGGCAAGCAACACCGCTGCAGTCGATATGAGCAATAGTTGACGGGTCATGTTTGCCTGTTCCTTCCCTGATACCTTCGTTCTTACTGCAGCTTTTTAAGCTGCTCCTCCACCACAGCAGCGGTCAACGGCAGATATTTGGCGTCACGCTGTACTGCATCTTGTCCCTCGCGGCTGAGCACATACCGCAGGAATTCCTTCACTTTCGGATCAATCGGCTTCGAAGGGTCATGATCGAAGTAAAAATACACTTCATCGTAGAGCGGATACGTTCGATTCCGAACATTGTCGAGACTTAGCTCGACATAGTCCCGACTATCACGCGGCGCTATCGCAAGAAGTTTCGTCGCGGACGATTGATACGCCACTGTCGAGTAGCCGATGCCGTCCGAATCCTCAGCAACAGCATCCATGACCTCCTGCGCTTCGAGTGTGTTCTGACCATTCGGGTTCTTGTAGTTTGCATATTCATGCAGACCTTCGTTCCATTTGTCTCCGCCCTCGAAGACTAATCGTTCGAATGTTCTTGGTATGTGGTATCGGAGGTTGTCACCGTAAACGTGGATGGGCTTGTCTGCCCATTCACCGGTGAGCCCCACCTGCTTCCACGTTCGGATATTCTGGTCGGCGCCTCGAGCAATGTCGGTACGCCACGTTGTTCCGTCATACCCGCCTTGGCGTTCCGCACCGAATATCCCGTCGAGTTGGTTGATACTGAGCTTGGTTATCGGGTTGTTCTTATTCACAAAAATCCCCAACGCATAGTTCCAGCCAGGTACATTCAAACTTCCAGTTACAGCTGTAATCTGGACCGGATCGCGATCGTATACGCGTTCAAACATGAGCGTCTCATCGAACGTAATACGCCGACTGGGAGCCAAATCCGCTACACCAATGCAAAGCGCAGGTATTCCTAAAGCCGGGGCTTTGAGGTGGTAATCGAAGTTGACATCAGGATGATACTTGCGAAACCCTTCTTCCCAATACTTCCCTAAATTTCCTTGCGCGAAATACCCCGAGCCCCACACTCGAAGGGTCCCAGAGATCTTCTGCTCGGGCCTATATTCGGGGAGATCATTCAGGTTCCAACGTTTTGTGTAATAAGTCTTTGCCCCTCTTGCACCGATCCTCTCAGCGCGCCCACGCTGGACATCCAATCCGCCTCTCTCCTGGCCCCCTGTAGCTGCAGTTACTGCCAACGCGGCGGATACGATGGCAAGAGAGCGATACGTCGTCATGTAGTAGTCACTCCAATTTGTTTAATTGTTTGTCGATGAGTTCCTGAGTCAACGGCAGATATGAACCATCGCGAACGACGGCCGCCATACCCTCCTTGCTGAGGATGTACCGGACGAACTCTTTCACTTTGGGATTCACCGGTTGGCCTGGTGGACGATTGATCGCGAGCGTCGTGAACCGGCTGATCGGGTATTTGCGAAGCCAGACATTTTCTTTCGTCGGCTCATAGTATGGCTGGCCCGATTCACTTGCCAGCGCGAGGGCTTTCACTGAAGGATTGGCGTACAAAACGTTGGCGAAGGCGATTCCATATGGATCCTTTGCGAGAGCCTGCAGAATGTAAACGCCGGCATTAATTACCTCACCGTTCGGCTCCCGGCCATTATCGAAATCTTTCAGTTGATCATTCCACTTCGGGCTATCCATCAGCACTACGCGACGGAAATAGCCGGCCATTCCCGTGTCGAAGTTATAACCGTATACGTGAATCGGTTGATTAGTCCAGGTGCCCGCTAGCCCTAGTTGAGCCCATTTGCGGATCGGTTCTTTCGCTCCTCGGCGAAGTTCGCATCCGAAAACAGCATCCACCTGTTGCAGCGTCAGCTTAGTGATCGGATTATTTTGGTGAACGAATACCTGGAGAGAAAATGTCTTGTGAGGAGTTGCAAAGCTACCAGAACTGATTTGTATTTCAAGCGGATCATATCCGAAGCGTCCTCTGAATCCGTTGCGCTCGGGCGTATAAACCTCGCGTCCAATGAACACGACATCCGCGATATTCCCGTACAACCCGGCTAACGCAGCTTCAGTTCCTGGCAGCCTCGTCTCGAATTTGATGTTCGGTTGAAAAGGTTGGAAACCGTCTTCCCAGTTCTTCATCAACGATGGGATATAGTTGTTACCCCAGACGCG